>JAUNMV010000058.1 GCA_030531695.1 Bacilli bacterium
CCTTCGATAGAGTCGGTTCCCAGCCACAAGGGCGCATCGTCGCAAGAGCATATTTCCACAAGAGCGCATCGCCGCAAAGGCGCATCGCACCTCGATATGGTCTTAGCTTTCCTTTTCCTTGTCTTTATCTTTATCCTTATCTGTTTCTTCTACTTTAGGAACAATTACTGAAGGAGTAGGGTAATAAGTTTCTTTATAAGGTGTTTTACTTACTGAATGAGTAATACTTGAATCTGCTAATTCTGAAGCGTCAGTTTCAATATCTGGAACTCTTCCTTCTAAAACATCTTTTATATATAAACTAGCTTGATTAACTGAATCATCATCAGGAATCATTGCATATAATAATTGACTTCCACTTGAGTAACAAGCTTTCATTGAATCATATCCATTAACAGAATAACTAGATATTTTAAATTTACCATTGTGATTAATTACATACTTAACTATTTCCATAATAGAATCATCACTTATGTTAGTTAGGAAAGTACCATCTAATGACTTCAATATATCATTATACTTTAATAATACTTGAGGAGTAGTAGCCTTATTAATAACTGCTCTTAACATTCTAGATTGATTTATTCCTCTTTGTCTATCACCCTCAGAGAAGTTCTTTCTAGCTCTTACAAATTGTAATGCCATCTCTCCACTAGTAATATGATTATATCCTTGACTAAATGTATAAGAATTACCAATAGTTTGATCATATACACCAGTAGTAAAATCAAAATCACTGTAAACATCAAGTGGCAAGATATATTCAATAGCTCTCATAAAAGTAGTAAAGTTAAATTTAACATAATATAGTACATCTACATCCATTATATCTCCCAAAGATTGAGTAGCAGTTTCACTACCATAAATAGATATATGTGTTAACTTATCATAAGCATTCTTACCATGAATATTAATATAATAATCTCTAGGAATACTTACTAATAATATTTGTTTAGTCTTTAAATTAACTGCCATTAATAGATTTACATCACTTCTAGAAGATTCACTAACAGAAGAAGCGTATGAATCTTGTCCACTTACAAATACTACAAAACTGCCATTTTCTAAATCAATATCTTTTTCTTTCTTAGAATTATCTATTGTAAGTTTAAAAGTATAAATAACTCTTGTCTTGTCTTTAAAATCATCTTCTTTAGTATCAGTTTTTTCTTCTTCAACTTCTTCGATCTCATCATTATGAATTATATCTAAGTAAGAATCCAATATCATTAAAGCATCTATTTCTTCTCCTAATAGAGCATTTTCTAATTCTTCTAACGAAGAGTAACCTATATATTCTGCTTCTATCTTACTAGATAATCTTTTTTCAGCTCTTTCATGATAACTATCATCCTGATAGAAACCAATAATCTTATTATTAATATCATCTAATTCTTTATAATTACTTTCTTTTTTTACCATTACTGAATAATCTACATATGATTTAGTAGAAAATATATTCTTAACAGAAGAAAATACATTTATTAATACTACACTTAATACTATAAATCCTATAAGTAGTAGAGTAGTTATTACTGAAAAGAATATCTTAATCTTTTTCTTTAACTTCTTATTTAAAAGTATTATTCCATTAATAATACATAGTATTACTAATCCTATAATAATAGGTATTAAGTATTTTAATCCTAATATATTTATTTTTAATAATATAAATAGTAAAGATATACAACTAATTATAAATAATAGATATATATCTAAGTAAATATTTTTAAATACGCTGAAAAACTTCTTCATAACAAATCTCCTTACTATATTAAAAATTATAACATAAATATAGTAATTATCTAATCATATAAGGAAAATAAATAAAAAAAGGTTCAATTATTTGAACCTTTTTATAATACTTTTGTTTTAATTATATTTGAATAATATCTATATATTTCATCTTTAGTATCTTCATCTTTTTCTTTACTTTGCATTTGTAGCATATCCATATATAAGTCATTTATATCTACAGCTTTTTCACGTGTTAAATAGTAAGGAAAATTAAGCTCAGGAAATATAGTAATTAATGGTGTAAGTTCTAATTTATTAACATATTTTTTATAAAGTCCCTTACTATAATAATGTCTATTCTTTACATTCAAATTGTTTTCAATATATCTTCTTACGTTAGGTGCATAACATTCATCATTAAAAATATCTTTATATACTGAACATAATGTTTTATGTTTAGAAGCGCTATATTTATATTTTAGTGCTTTAGATTCGTAAATTAAACCATATTCTTTATTATAGAAAGATGGATTACGTAAGAAACATGGATCTAGATATAAAGAACTCGTAAGAGTTGGCTCATATATATTTCCATAATATAATTTTAAAGTATCTAATATTTTTTTCATAAAACTCCTCAAAATTTCGCCTATATTATAAGTTATATAAGTGAAATAGTCAATATAAGGGCTAGTATAGCAATCGAACTCTCTTACCATCTACCTTTATAAAACCTTCTGTTTTTAGATATTTAATTTCTCTAGTCATAGCACTTCTATCAACACTTAAGTAATTAGCTAATTCAATAAAAGTAAAAGGAATAGTAAATGTTTTAGAACTCTTTTTTTGAGATAGTATTCTAAAATATTCTAGTAGTTTATCTCTGGTTGTTCTTTTTGTAAGTATCTCAATCCTTTCATTTTTAGTATTTAATTGAGTAGCCATAAGTTTAATAAGATTCTTAACAAATATGATATAGAAATCTGTTTTAATTATTTCAGGAGATGTAATATTATCATAGTCAATATATATAATTCTAGTTTTATCTTTAGTTATAACTTCACATTCATCACTATTAATTGACGATATTAAGTTTCCAAAAATCTGATTCTTATCAATTTCTTCTATGATAACGCTATTTCCGTTATAGTCATTAAATACTATTTGTAAACAACCTTCATCTACAATACCAATAAAGTTATCTCTATTAACGTTAGATAAAATATTTACTCCCTTTCGATAGGGAATAGACTGTGCTTTTAACATTCTTAGTAGTTTTTCACGATTTTTAGTTGAAATATTTTCAAATAAATTCTCCATAGAAATACCACCTCTAAACATACTTTATCATATAATTATGAAATGTTGCAAATGCAACGTTTGATAGTAATGTAATAATTATAAAAAATCGAACAAACGAAAAATACATACTATTGATTTTTCTTGATTTTACGGAAGATATTGAAATATAAGGAAATGCGAAGAATAGAACAAACAGTTTACATCTTTGACAGTGTAAGTGTACAAAAAAATAAAAATATGCAAATCTATTTATTTATAAAGGTTTTATTAATGAAAAAATATTTTAAAAAAATTAATTTAATTAAAAATATGTAAAATGTTGCAAATGCAACATTATTTTTTATAAAAAAATTATATACTGAATTTGTCATTAGAAAGAGGTGTAATGTATGAAAGTAATAAAAAGAGACGGACATATGGTAGATTATTGTCCAGAAAAAATAGAACAAGCTATTGAAAAAGCAAACATTGAAGTTGAAGAAGAAGATCGTGCTTCTGCAATTCAAATTAAAAATATAATTAAGTATATTGAGCGTTTAGGTAAGAAGAGAATCTTAGTAGAAGATATTCAAGATATTATCGAAATGAAACTTATGGCTATAGGTAAATATAATTTAGCTAAACATTATATTACTTATAGATATACTAGAGAATTAGTAAGACGTAGTAATACTACAGACTTAGCTATTAAAGAATTAATCGATGGTGAAAGTGAATACTGGAACACTGAAAATTCTAACAAGAATGCTAAAGTTGTTACTACACAAAGAGACTACCTAGCAGGTATCACATCTACAGATATCACTAGACGTTTCTTATTACCAGAAGATATCGTTCAAGCTCATGATGAAGGAATTATCCATTTCCATGATGCTGATTACTTCGCTCAAAATGCTCTACATAACTGTGATTTAATTAACTTAGATGACATGTTACAAAATGGTACTAATATCAATGGAGTAATGATAGAAAAACCACATAGATTCTTAACTGCAATGACAATTGCAACTCAATTAATTACTGCAGTTAACTCAAGTCAATATGGTGGATGTACAATTACATTAACTCACTTAGCACCATTCATTAGATCAAGTTATGAATTTTACTTAAAGAAATATAAGAAGAGAAAATTAACTGACGCTCAAGTAGAAAAATTTGCTAAAGAAGATTTAGCTAAAGAAATTACTGACGGAGTTCAAACTTTCCAATATCAAATTAACTCAATGACTACAACTAATGGACAAGCTCCTTTCCTAAGTGTATGTATGTACTTAGGTGAAACTGATGAATATAAAGAAGAACTTGCTATGTTAATTGAAGAAGTACTAAAACAAAGAAAAGAAGGAATGAAGAACGAAAATGGAGTATATATTACACCTGCATTCCCTAAATTACTTTACGTACTTGAAGAAGATAATATTAATCCAAAAAGCAAATATTATTACTTAACTAAATTAGCTGCAGAATGTACAGCTAAGCGTATGGTTCCTGACTATATCAGTGAAAAAGTAATGAAAGAATTAAAGAAAAATGAATTTGGTGAAGGAGAAGCTTATCCATGTATGGGATGTCGTTCATTCTTAACACCAGATAGATCAATTTCTTTAGGAAATATTGCTAAAGCTAAGAACTATGTTCCTGGAAAAGGTAAATACTATGGTCGTTTCAATCAAGGTGTTGTTACAATCAACTTAGTAGATGTAGCATTATCTGCATCTAAAGATATGGATGATTTCTGGCAAATACTTGATGAGAGACTAGAATTATGTCATAGAGCATTACAAATAAGACATAAGAGATTAAGTAAAATTACAAGCGATGTTGCTCCAATTTTATGGCAACACGGTGCACTTGCTAGATTAGACAAAGGTGAATCAATTCACGACTTATTACATCATGGATATTCAACTATATCATTAGGATATGCTGGATTATATGAATGTGTTAAATACATGACTGGACACTCTCATACAGATGGTGGAAAAGGTAAAGAATTCGGTCTAGAAGTAATGCAAAGATTAAATGATGCATGTAAAAAATGGAAAGAAGCAGAGGATATTGATTACTCAGTATATGGTACTCCAATTGAATCTACTACATATAAATTTGCTAAATGTCTAAGAGAAAGATTTGGTGTAATTAAAGGTATAACTGATAGAGATTATATTACTAACTCATATCACGTACCAGTATTTGAAGAAATTGATGCATTCACTAAATTAAAATTAGAAAGTGAATTCCAAAGATTATCTCCAGGAGGAGCTATCTCTTACATTGAAACAGCTGACTTAAATAATAATATTGATTCAGTATTAGAAGTAATTAAATTTATCTATGATAATATTATGTATGCTGAATTAAATACTAAGTCTGATTATTGTCAAGAGTGTGGATACTCAGGAGAAATCTTAATAGATGATAATCTAGAATGGTATTGTCCAAACTGTGGTAATAGAGACCATGATAAATTAAATGTTGCTCGTCGTACTTGTGGATACATCGGAACAAATTTCTGGAATAGAGGTAGAACACAAGAAATTAAAGAAAGAGTTATCCACTTAGATAACAAAGACGCATAATGAGATACAATAAAATTAGAAAGATGGATATAGCAGATGGCCCTGGAGTCAGGGTCTCTGTCTTCTTTCAAGGATGTGCATTTCATTGTAAAAACTGCTTTAATCCAGAGACATGGGATTTTAAAGCAGGAAAAGAATTTACAGACGAGACAATAGAAGAAGTATTAAAATTATGTGAAAATGACTTTATAACAGGTCTATCATTATTAGGTGGAGAACCTATGCATCCTACTAATATAGAAGGATCAACAAAATTAGCAAGAATGTTCAAAGAAAGATTTCCAGAAAAAACAATTTGGAGTTGGACTGGATTCTTATTTGATGAATATTTAAAAGATAAAGAAATTGTTAATTACCTAGATGTAGTAGTAGATGGACAATTTAAAGATGAACTTAGAAATCCTAATCTTAAGTGGAAAGGATCTGCTAACCAAAGAGTTATAGATGTAAAGAAGTCACTTAAGAAGGGTGAAGTTGTTTTATGGGAGGACTAATAATGAAAAAGACAAGAGGATTTGAAATAGCTAAAGGATATGAAGATAAAGATATTCATATACCAGTAAGAAAAACTAAACATTCTGCAGGATATGATGTAGAAGCTGCAGAAGATATAACTATTCCTAAATTTATTCCAGGAATAAAGCCTACACTAATTCCTACAGGATTAAAAGCATATTGTGGAGAAGATGAATGCTATTTATTATTAAATAGATCAAGTGGACCTAAAAAAGGTTTCTTAATGGCAAATAGTGTAGGATTAATAGATTCTGACTATTATGGAAATGAAGACAATGATGGACATTTCTTCTTTGCATACTTCAATTGTAGTGATCACGATATTGAAGTAAAAAAAGGTGATGTTATTGGACAAGTTGTTTTTCAAAAATATTTAACAGTTGATAATGATCAAGCTGCTGGAACTCGTAAAGGTGGCTTTGGTTCAACAGATAAATAGTATTAGTAAAAACTAATGCTATTTTTTTTATATTTGTTATGCTATAATAGAAAACATAAATGTTTAAGGGACATTTCGTAGGAGGTAGAAATATGAAAAAAGTAGGATTGGTACTTGAAGGTGGCGGACTTAGAGGACTATATACTGCCGGTGTACTAGATGTCTTTATGGATAATAAAATTAAAATAGATGGAATTGTTGGAACAAGTGCAGGAGCAGTATTTGGAATTAATTATTTTTCAGAACAAAAAGGTAGAACTCTACGTTATAACAAAGAATATGCTAAAGATAAAAGATATATGTCTTTTACTTCTCTTGTATTAACAGGTAATTATATTAATAAAAAATTTGCATATTATAAAATACCAGAAGAATTAGATTTATTTGATAATTTAAAATTTATGAATTCTGGTAAAGATTTTTATGCAGTCGCAACAGATGTTGAAACTGGAGAAGCTGAATATTTTAAAATAACTAATCCGGTAGAACAAATAGAAGAATTACGTGCATCAAGTGCTGTTCCAGGAATAACAAAAATAGTTAAAATAAATGGTAGAAAATACTTAGACGGTGGTATTGGTGATAGTATTCCAATAGGTAAAGCTTTAAGTTTAGGTTATGACAAAATAATAGTTGTAGAGACTCAACCATTAAATTATAGAAAATTCCCATTATCAAGAGGAATGGCTCGTTATATGAGATTAAAATACTTTAGATATCCTAAATTTGTAGAAGCTATGTTAGATAGATATAAAAGATATAATGACTGCCAAGAGGATATAGTAAATATGGATAAAAAAGGTGTTACATTTACTATACGTCCAAGCAAGAGATTAGATATAGATTTAAAGACTAGAAGTGCTGAAAAATATCAAGAAATATATGATTTAGGTGTAGCTGATGCTAAAGCAATATTAGAAGAATTAAAAGAATATTTAGAGTTAGAACAAGAAGAAAACACACCTAAGAAACGTGGAAGAAAAAAGAAAACTGAAGAAAAAGAAAAGACTCCTAAAAAAAGAGGTCGTAAGCCGAAAACTGAAAAAAGTGAAGTATCAAAAGAACCTAAAAAAAGAGGTCGCAAACCTAAAACTCAAGTAGAACAACCTAAGAAAGAATCTAGAGGTAGAGGAAGACCAAAAGGAAGTAAGAATAAAAAGAAAGCAGATAAATAGTGAACTGCACCCCTTAGAGTAGACATTAATAAAAAAGCAGTTTGATAAAAGTGAT
>JAUNMV010000008.1 GCA_030531695.1 Bacilli bacterium
ACTGGAGCTGGAGCAACAGGTTCTGGAACTACTGGTGCTGGAGCAGCAGGCTCAGGTGCAGGTATTGTAGGTACTGCTGGATCTAAATCAGTATTAGCAGTAGCAGCCATAACAGTAGCTGGATCTACAACAACTGGTGCAGCTTCAACTGGAGCAGGTGCTGGTGCAACAGGTTCTGGAACTACTGGTGTAGGAGCAACAGGAGCAACATCTACTGGAGCTGGTGCAACAGCTTCAGGTGCTACTGGAGCAGCTTCAACAGGAGCTACAGCATTAGGATCTGCAGGTGCAGCCTCAGGTGCTACATTAGCATCTACAGGAGCATCTCCTTTCTTAGATTTTTTATTAGTAACTAATAAAATAATTAATGCAATGATTAATAAAACAACTCCACCTGTTATTAACATACCAGGTACGCTTAAAAACCACGAAAAATCAAAATTCATATTATCAGACTCCCTCTATTCTTTATAATCTAAAATAATAATAACAAAAAAATGTTTGGATTGCAAACATTTTATTTTGTGTACATAATTTGACAATGTAAAAATTGTATATACTATTTTTTTAGATAATTAAATTCTTTCCAATAATCAAAAGTATTAGGATATTTAATAAATGTCAATTCTTCTTTAGTAGTCGGATGAATGAATGTCAAATTATAAGCATATAAACATAATTGTTTATTATCTTGAACTCCATATCTTTGATCCCCAACTAAAGAGTGTCCTCTACTTGCAAATTGAACTCTAATTTGATGATGTCTTCCAGTCTTTAAATCAATACTAACTAAAGACATATCTAATTCTTTATTATATTCAAGTAACTCATAAGAAAGAATAGACTCTTTTCCTTTTTCATTAACAATAGTATTACCATTTTCTAATTTTAATAATTTATCAGTAAAAGTATCACTATCTTTAACTTTACCTCTAACTATAGCTAAATACTTCTTAGTAATTGTATGTTCATTAAATTGTTTATTAAGTCTACTAGCAGCTTTACTACTTCTAGCAAACACCATTATTCCACCAACAGGTCTATCTAATCTATGAATTAATCCTATATATACATTACCAGGTTTATTATATTTAACTTTAATATATTGTTTAACCATAGTTAATAAATCTAAATCACCTGTAGCATCAGCTTGACTTAAAACATTAAATGGTTTTTCAACAACAATAACATGATTATCTTCATATAAGACATTTATTTTATTCATTCTCTTCCCATCTTCCATAAATACCACAAGGTAAAACTAAATCATTTTCTTTTATTGGAATACCAACTTCTCCACAACTTACCTTACCTTCATATTTTTTATTAACAGTCATCTTTAATAAATTTTCAAGTACATGAGAACTCATACCAGTAGTATAAGAATTAATTAAGAAGAATAAAGGTTTATCACTTAATATCTCACTACATTTCTCAACTAAGTAGTTAAGACTCTTCTCAATATCCCAAACTTCTCCATTAGCTCCTCTTCCATAACTAGGAGGATCCATTACTATAGCATCATATTTATTACCACGACGTATTTCCCTTTCTACAAATTTAACTACGTCATCTACTATATATCTAACATGATCACCTTGATAACCAGAATCATTAACATTTTCCTTACACCAATCTACCATACCTCTTGAAGAATCAACATGAGTAACATGTGCTCCTGCTGACAAACAAGCAACAGTAGCTCCACCAGTATAAGCAAATAAATTTAATACTTTAATATCTCTACCACTATTTTTTATCTTATTAATCATAAAATCCCAATTAACAGCTTGCTCAGGAAATAAACCAGTATGTTTAAATCCCATTTGTTTAATATTAAATACTAAATTATTATATTTAATTTTCCAACTTCCAGGAGTAGCTTTAAGATTTTCCCAATGTCCTCCACCTTTATTACTTCTATAATAAACAGCATTAATTTTTTCTTTATATTTATCTAACAATTTACCATTATTCCATACAACTTGAGGATCGGGTCTAAGTAAATATATATTACCCCATCTCTCAAATTTTTCTCCATTTGATGCATCAATTAATTCATAATCATTCCATTTATCTGCATACAACACAAGCATCACCTCAACCATTAAAATTATACCATATAGATATAACTATTTCTTTTTTATCTTAACTAATTCATTATAATCATCTTTTAATTTACCAATATCATGATAACTATAATCTCTTTCTCCAATAAATATTTTATAATCATTAAAATAATTATTAATAAGATTAAACTCTTTATTATTAAATGTACCAATCTTATCAAGAGTACCATTAGAAGTAAGAATTCTATTTATATCAAAACAATTCTTATAAGATTTATCATATAAATTAGAATAAATACCTACAGTATTAACTCTCTCTTCTAAATTTATCCCTTCATAAGAATCTATATTTTCTAATATCAATCCTATATAATTAGAAGAATTAACTAAAGTAGTATACTCTCTCATAAATTTATTAATACAATCTATATTAACACTACCAAAAGTATCAATAAATTTACTACTACATTCATAACCTCTTTTACCTAATATATCCATATTATTTAGCTTTCTTTTTATGAGTAGCTTTCTTTCTATAAGTAACTACTGTATCTAAAGTGGTTGTTACATATCTTTTAACTGCCATACTTAATTCTTTATCATTTTCTATTTCAAAATCCATCTTATCTTTATAATCATTTATTTCAGTATCAGTTACACCTTCACTTAAACTCTTTTTAAGTAAACCATAACTCTCTGTAAATATTTCACTAATTAAAGATGCATCTTGATTACTTCTTTGATATATTTCTAATACTTCATTTTGAAATACTATATTTTGGAATCTTAAATCTAAATCAGTAAAATTATGATTAATATTAGCTTTACCTTTTTTCTTTGCTAATCTAACATCAAAATCTAATGCTCTATAATCTTCTAAATAATCTTTAATTAAATCTAATTCATTATTTAATACTACATCTAATAATAAATCATCTTCAGTTGTTTCTACTATTTCAGGATTCAAAAACTTATACCCTGCATGTAAATCATGAGTCTTTTTTAATCTTTCATATACATTAGACTCTTTAATATCATTATTATTAACTTGTAATTTATATAATGACATTTGTAATTTTTTTCTTACTTCATTAGCTGCATCTTTAGCAGAATCTACACTATTACCAATAGCATTTAATTTAGCTAAATTAATAAATGGAAAAATACCCATTCCAGAATAACAAAGAGATAATAATCTTTTCTCTTCTTGACGAACTTTATAATTTTTTTCTCTTAATTCTTGATCATTAAAACATACACTATAATAATTATTAAAATAATCATTAATTAAATTAAAGTTCTCTTCACCAATCATCATTGATACTACATCATCACAATTATCTAAATTTTTACCTATAATAAACATAACAAACCTCCAGAAATGTCTATATTATAACAAAATAAAAGAATAAAGTACACCTTTATTCTTTAATTAGTTACATTAAATATCTTTCCATATGTAGTAATCAATGTACTTCCATTATAAGCAAGTATTCTATCTTTTACTTTAGTTAATCCAGTATCTTCTGCCATCTCATATTTACAAGCAACATCTGCATATTTACTACATTCTTTACTATTAGTTACCTTCATTCTATAGTAATTATTTTCAGTCTTAACAAAAGTAGTTGTACTACTACCACTATAACTAAAATCTAATATATTAGAATTAAAATCTCTAGCACTATAAAGTAAATTAATAGAATCAGTAATATAAGTCTTTGTATTACCATCATTATTATTTGTAATTAAATATTGATATATATTACCATCACTCTTTAATACATAGAATTCACCAGTCTTACTATTAACTGTACTAGCTTTAACTACATCAGTATCTTTAAGTAAAATATCATATAATCCATAATCTTCATCTGCTTCACTAACTTTAGAAAAAGCAGCTACTCTATCATTACCACCTATATAGTAATAATCACCATTACTATCTTTTAAAACATTTAAATCAAATATAGCATATACAGTACCATCAAAATCTGGTTTCTTACAATTATATCCATTTTGATAAACTCTACCTAAATTAGTTTCATAAACATTTCCACTCTCAGTAAATAAATAATTACCAACATAAAATCTTACTTTATCATTAATAACTTCTTTCTTGCCAAATATAGCATCACATTTAAAACTATTATTAGCTATAACAAAACCACTATGTCTTATAGTTCTAGTAGTAGAAGCATACTTATAACTACAACCACTACATAATAATAACAAAATAAAAAGTATGATATATTTTTTCTTCATAATAACCACCTTACTATAAATAAAATATATCATACTTATATTAAATTTTAAAGAAATTCTTAAGAGTATTATATATCTCTAATACCTCTAAATTATCTTCTCCCATATATTTACTAATAGCACTTTCTACTACTCCAGCACCACTCTTTTTACCAATAATCTTTTTTAAATCACTAGTAACAATATCTATACTTTGAATATCACTAATAAAAGTACCAGACTCTATCTGCATAATACCTAATTTTCTCTTACGACCATTAATCTTAAAAATAATATTATCTATATTTCTTACAAATGAACTTCTCTTATTATTATTAAATATCATTATTGAGTAGATTGCTAACTCTAAAGTCATATCTTTAACTTTAATATCATCTAAATATCTTCTTCTAAGTCTAGTAAACATAGTAATAATATTAGCTTCATCTAATAATTTATTAGTATTATAACTCTTCTCAAATATATTTTCTTCTTGTATAAATTTATATATAAATACAAATATAAATCCCCATATTAATAATCTAATATCTTCTCCACTTAAAAATACATTCTCTACTTTATTTATATAATGATTATTTAATAATAATCCAATAATCATAAGAATAAAATAATATAAAGTATTAGCTTCTCTCTTATTAAAAAAATCTTCTTCAAGTACATAAGTAGTATAAATAAAATCAAATATAAATTGAAATATAAATACTATAAATAAATTACTATTCATATAATCTAATTTTAAATAATCTAGTATAGATGCATATACTAAAAACATTAGAATAGAAAAAATAGTATTATATAATCTACTTATTTTATATTTACTTCTTAATAAATATAAAACCACAAATGATAATAACCCCAATACACAATAAGCAACTAACGTAAATAAACTCATATTATCACCTCGAATGCTTACTATTATAATGATTTTTTAATATTTGGCAAGTCTAGAAGTAATCTCGTCTACCTAATTCTCTAAGTTTAGCTTTCACAATAAACTCAACTTCCATATCCGCATTAATCTTATGAAGTACTAATAATAAGTCTTGTAATTTAACTCTATCAGTAGTCTTTTCTTTAATTAATTCTGCTTCTTTTTTATAATCAAAATCATCAATTGGATTAATCTCTATAAAATTATCTATATATTCTTTTATATCTTTAATAATAAATTCTTTTAATGGATATTCATCTACTAAAAACATTCCATAATATCCACCCATTAAATATCTATATTGATCTTTTAAATCATTCATATAATCACCTGTTCTTATTTTAACATAATTTTAAATAGATATTTACAATATGTATGTTATAATGAATTTAGAAAGATAAGGTGTAGTAGTATGAGAAAGAAATATTTAATACTATCAAGTCTGATGATAGTTATAATGGGAGCTTTATCAATAATAGCTCTATTCACAAATAGTTATGCAGTAGATTCAATTATTAATCTACCTGATAAAGCATTTGTATCTAATAAGGATAAAGATGATTATATTAATCTAGTTGGAGATGCCCTAAAAGATACTGAAACATATAATGACTTTACAGATAACTTCAAAGTACAGAGAAATTATCAAACATTTGATAATTCACTACCTCTATATAGTTTAATGAAAAATCTAACATACCCTACAACAAATGAAATATTTAGATTAACAGATAATAATCCAACAGAAATAAATGATAAAGGATTAGTATATATAATTAATCACGGATATAATAAAATAAATAATACAAACAGTATATTTAATACAAATAAATATGGTGAAGTAGAAGATGCATCTACACAAGAATATATAACTCAAATAGCTATATGGTTATATATATTAGAAAATGAATCAACTAATTTAAATTATTGTGATAATACTAAAATAGATGGAGTAAAAGCATGTAGCTTTTATAATACTTCTTCTAATACATTAATGACTGTAGAAGGAGTAAAAGGAATGATTGCTCAAGCAGCAACTAAAAAAGAATATAAATATTTAAATTATATTACTGAACTAGTAAAAGAAGCTAATAAATATAAATATTCAGATAGTACAATGAATCCAATATCTAATGCTGCAATTGGATACAATTATTATGAAGATCATATAGTTACAAATTTAATTACACCTACTCCAAATAAAAATAGTAAAAATAATTACTTAGATTACTCTATAGAAATAGATGATCCAGAAAATTATGGAGTTTATGTAACAAATAATGATGGTGTAAAAATAACTAAGATGAATTCTATTACAGAAGGATTTAAAATATATATTCCTCTAAAAGAAGATATAACTACAATGGATTTAACTAGAGTAAGAATATCAATAAAAGGAACATTCTTAGATGATACAAAAGTATATTCATATGAAGTAGAAAATAATAATGATAAAGAATTTGCTAGTCAAGTAATTGGTTATACTACATTAACAGAACAATACATAGGATTTAACTTAAAGAACTTTACTAGAATAAGTAATAATATAAATGGAAGAGAAATTCCAGGAGGAACTTTAGTAATTAAAAATAAAAATACTAAAGAACAAGTTGCTAAATGGATTAATAAAAAAGAACCACATAATTTAATATTAAATGAAGGTACTTATGAATTATGCCAAGAGGCTGTAGATGATAAATATATATTAAATACTAAATGCATAGAATTTAATATTGATAAGAATAAAATTAATAAAGAAAATATAGAAAATAAATTAAGTAATAGTATTGCTAATGCAATTGCTACTTCTAATTTAAGTGCTTATCTAATAGCAATATTCTTATTCGCACTAAGTGGTGGAATAATAGCTTATAGTTTTAGAGTAAATAAAATATCAGTTAAACAATAACTGATATTTTTTTATTATTCCCATTCAATTGTAGCTGGAGGTTTACCAGTAATATCATAAACCACTCTGTTTACATGATTTACTTCATTAACTATTCTATTACTTATTATTTCTAATAAATCGTATGGTATTTTACTCCATTCAGCAGTCATAAAGTCTATCGTAGAAACAGCTCTTAAAGCTATAGTATAATCATATGTTCTTTCGTCTCCCATAACTCCAACACTCTTTAAATTAGTAAGTACTGCAAAATACTGATTAATATCTCTATCTAATTTAGCTTTAGCTATTTCTTCTCTAAATATGTAATCTGCTTCTCTTAATATATTTAATTTATCTAATGTAATATCACCTATTACTCTAATCGCAAGTCCAGGCCCAGGAAATGGCTGTCTATAAACTAAATATTCAGGTAACCCTAATTCTAATCCTACTTTACGTACTTCATCTTTAAACAAATCACGTAAAGGTTCTATTATTTCTTTAAAATCTACTACATCAGGTAAACCACCTACATTATGATGGCTTTTAATCTTACTACTAGCACCAAAACCACTTTCTATTACATCAGGATAAATTGTACCTTGTACTAAATAATCTACTTTACCAATTTTTTTAGAAGCCTCTTCAAATACTCTAATAAATTCTTCTCCAATTATTTTTCTCTTAGCTTCAGGTTCAACAACTCCACTTAGTTTATTTAAAAATCTACTACTAGCATCTATCTTAATAAAATTAACATCAAAGTTTTTTGTAAATACTTCTTCTACTTCTTCACTCTCGTTCTTTCTAAGTAATCCATGATCTACAAATACACAAGTTAAATTCTTACCAACAGCTTTATAAAGTAATGCAGCAGCAACAGAAGAATCAACTCCACCAGATAAAGCACATAATACTTTACCATTACCAACTTTTTTCTTAATAGATTTAATACTATCTTCTACAAAAGAAGACATCTTCCAATCTCCACTACAATTACAAATATTATAAATAAAATTTCTAATAACAATATTTCCATTAATAGAATTATTTACTTCCGGATGGAATTGAATACCATATAATTTTTTAGTAGGATTTTCAATACCAGCATACATACAATTATCAGTATAACTAATTCTTTTAAATCCTTTAGGTAACTTAGAAACATAATCAGTATGACTCATTAAAAATTTATTAGTACGTTTAAAACTATCAAATAATAAACTCCTATTATTAACTTTTACAGAAGTTACTCCATACTCTCTCTTAGAAGCGCGAGATACTTCTCCACCTAAAGTATAAGCCATTAGCTGCATACCATAACAAATACCTAATATTGGTATTCCTAAATCAAATATTTCTTTATCTAATTTAGGAGCATCTTCTAAATAAACTGATGCTGGTCCACCAGTAAATATAATTCCTTTTGGATTAATCTCTTTAATTTTATCAATACTAATAGTATAAGGAACTATTTCAGAATAAACTCCCTCTTCTCTAACTCGTCTAGCAATTAATTGATTATATTGACCGCCAAAATCTAATATTAATATTACTTCACTCTTCATATAAACCTCTAATTATTATTCTCTATCTCTTTAAGTATAACGTCATGAGCACTTCCTTCTTTAATACTTATATTAGATACTAAAGTAAGTCTAGCTTTCTCATGAAATTCCGGTATACTAATAGATCCACAATTACACATAGTAGATTTAATCTTAGATACAGTAACAGCTAAATTATCTTTTAATGTACCAGCATATGGTATATAAGAATCTACTCCTTCTTCAAAAGTTAACTTAGTCTTATTACCACCTAAATCATATCTTTGCCAGTTTCTAGCTCTATTACTTCCTTCACCCCAATATTCTTTATAGAAAGTACCATTTCTTTTTACCTTTCTAGATGGTGATTCATCAAATCTTGCGAAATATCTCCCCATCATTACAAAGTCAGCTCCCATCGCAAGAGATAAAGTAATGTGATAATCATGTACTATACCACCATCACTACATACAGGAATATAAATACCAGTCTTTTTAAAATATTCATCTCTCGCTTCAACAACATCCATTAAAGCACTAGCTTGACCTCTACCAATACCTTTAGTTTCACGAGTAATACAAATACTTCCTCCACCAACTCCTACTTTAATAAAATCAGCACCAGCTTTTGCAAGATATAAAAATCCTTCTTTATCAACAACATTTCCAGCACCAATCTTAACACTATCTCCATATGTTTTACGAACCCATTCAATAGTATTCTTTTGCCATACAGAATAACCATCAGATGAATCAATACATAACATATCTACTCCTGCATCTACCAAAGCAGGAATTCTTTCCATATAATCACGAGTATTAATTCCTGCTCCTACTATATATCTTTTATCTTCATCTAGTAAAGATAAAGGATTATTTTTATCATTTTCATAATCTTTTCTAAAAACTAAAGAATCTAAATTGCCTTTATCATCAAGTATAGGTAAACAACTAATCTTATTATCCCAAATAATATCATTAGCCTCATTTAAAGTAATTCCACTCTTACCAGTAACTAACTTCTTCTTAGGTACCATATAATTATCTACAGGATCATTTAAATCAACTCTAGATACTCTATAATCTTTATCAGTAACAAGACCTAAAAACTTACCATTAGGAGTACCATCCTTAGTAATCATAACTGTAGAGTGTCCTGTTTCCTCAATTAGCTTAATTACATCTTTAAGTGGAGTACCACTCTTAACATTAGAATCACTCTTAATAAAACCAGCTTTATGATTTTTAACTCTTCTAACCATCATAGCTTCATCTTCAATAGATTGAGAGCCAAAAATAAAAGCACACCCACCTTCTCTTGCTAACGCAATACCCATATCAACTCCTGATACAGCTTGCATTATCGCAGACACAAAAGGCACGTTTGCTTCATACTTTGGTTTATCTCCCTTTTTAAATTTTACTAATGGAGTTCTAAGACTCACATTTTCAGGTATACATCTTTCATCTGTTAAATTAGGTAGTAATAAAAACTCATTAAATGTTCTAGAAACATCTTCCAATACTTTTGCCATTTCGCAATATCCTCCTTTTAATTGTATTGTTCATAATTTTACTATAAAAATTAAAGTATGGCAACAATAAAAAAAGAATTGTACTAATTATACAATTCTTTTACATAATTAACCTACAATAGTTGGTTCACTAAATACACCATTAGCAAATGTAATAGCATAAGATGTATTAGTTGGAATAGGACTAGTATCAACATGAGTACTAAAAGTAATAGTTCCATCTAATATTTTAACAGATGGCCTACTAATAATATTAGTAGCAACAACGCTTTGATCTTTTCCTAAATTATATTTAACATTTCCACTCTTATCAAAAGCTAAAATCTGAGTATATCCAGTTACGTAACTTCCACCATCTAAATGAGTAAATAGCATGTTATCATGAACTCCAATATATTTTAAACCTATCCCATTAATAGATTCTCTTGATTCAACTTTTACACCATTAATATATAATTCAACATTTTTACTATTAATTTGGTCTCCTACTTCTCCACTAATTACTTGAACATCAACTTTTTTACCATCTACTACTGCATCAGTAATTACATATTTATATTTTGCTAAACAAGCAGATTCATCTTTAAATCTATACTTATCCTCATAACTATTATATCCACTCATTGTATATTCAAAAGTACATGCACTATCGACTACTGGTACATTTGATAAATCAACTGGTTTTTCTGTTTCAGTTTCTTCTTCCTTTGATTCCTTTTCTTCCTTATTTGTATCTTCTACCTTTTCAGTATTCTTAGATGCTGGACTTAGAACTTTATCATAAACAATAAATCCACCTAATCCACATACTAATAAACATAATATTATAATAATTGCTATATATTTACCTTTCCCACTTTTTACCTTTTCTTCTTCCATATAAAATCCTCCTACTATATAAAATTATAACATAGAAATTATTTCATACAAAAAAAAAAGACTACAAAGTAGTCGTAAATTTTAAAATGGTGCCGAAACCAGGACTTGAACCCGGAACCTACTGATTACAAGTCAGTTGCTCTACCAATTGAGCTATTTCGGCATGGTGCATGTGAAGGGACTTGAACCCATACATTATCACTAACGGAGGATTTTGAGTCCTCTGCGTCTACCATTCCGCCACACATGCATACAAGAAAAATTATAACATAAATAATAAATCTTGCAACAATGAACTATATATTATAGTTATCAATATAATCTTTAGTTATTTCCCATGTCTCATCAAAAGCTTTTTTCTCTATACCAGTAACTTTACCAGTAATAGGATCTTTTTTTAATGTAGCATCCTCATATAAGTATTGATTATTACCCTTACCAAATGCATCTTTTATACAACTCGGACGATCAATTACTTCAGGTAATAAATATGCCATCTTAGTACTTTTTACTCTTACAGCCAAATTATCGTTATGCTTAAAAGGTACAGTTAATAATTCATAACCATAATTCTCTATATCATCAAAATTCCAAGGAGTACCTTTTTCATCTCTGGGTACATATATATCATTTTCATTATTATAAAAAATTGCGTTCCCTTCACTTGTAGTAAAAGTAGTTTCTATTAATCCTTGAGAATTAATAGTATTAATTTTTTCATTTCCATTAGCTCTTAATACAAGAGTATCTTTAGATTTTCTACCAACTACACCAGATGAAAAATCAATATTATCTACATCTAATACTTTACAAGTGATTCCATCAGGGCTTTCAATATATTCATCTAAGTATTTTACAGACATATTAATCTTGATCCTCCTTATATTTAGAAGTATAAAGATCAGTTTCTTCTACATCTTTTTCTTCTTCTATAAAATCATCTATAGATGGTAAATCTTCTTTAGTACTTAATCCAAAATAATCTAAGAATTCAGAAGTTGTATCATAAAGAATTGGTCTACCTGGAAGATCACTTCTACCTACTTCTTTAATAAATCCTTTCGCAAGTAATTTTCTAATAATAGAAACACAACCTACACCTCTCATAGAATCTAATTGTACACGAGTAATAGGTGCATTATATGCAATAATTGCTAAAGTCTCTAAAGCAGCTTGACTAAGTACATTAGTCTCTGGATTTTCTATTAATTTTTGATAATACTCTCTATGTTCACTCTTAGTAGTTAATTTAAATCTATTACCTAAAAAATCTATTCTTATTCCTCTATCATCACTTAAGTAATCATTCTTTAATGAAGTTAATAACTCATGAGATTCATCTTCAGTAATATCTAAAACTTCTTCTATTTGATCTAAAGTTAAGCCATCTTCACCAACTACAAATAATAAACCTTCAAGTATAGCTTTCTTATTCATTACCTAACACCTCACATATTATTTCTCCAAAATTCTCATCCTGTTTAATTACTAATTCTTGTGATTTAGCCATCTCAAGTACAGCTAAAAAAGTAGCAACTATATAATCTTTAGATACTATAGGAAATAATTCAAAGAAACTAATTCTTCCTTTCTTTTTTAATATATTTCTTATATCATGTCTTCTACTAGATACAGTTATCTCATTAACAGTAACTTTAGTATTAACTGGTTTAGATTCCTGTTTACGAAGTAAGTAATTCTTTAATGCATTAACTAAATCATCTATTTCATATTCTACTTTTACTTCTACTTTACCATCACAATAATTAGAGTAATTCTCAGGTATCTTAGTATATATTTGACTACGTATTTCTTCACGTTTTTGTAATTCTTTAGTTATTTCTTTATAAGCTTGATACTCTAATAATCTTCTTACTAATTCTTCTCTCGGATCTTCTTCTACTTCTTCCCCTTCTTCATCTAATTTAACATTAGGAAGAAGTAATTTAGATTTAATTTCTATAAGTTCAGATGCAAGCACTAAATATTCTGATGCAATTTCTAAATTCATTTTTTCTTGAGAATCTAAATATGCCATATATTGATCAGTAATCTTCTCAATTTCAATATTCATAATATCCATCTTAGATTCTTTTATTAAATGTAAAAGTAAATCTAACGGACCTTCAAATTCATTTATTTTAAATTCCATTTCCATCTTACCACTCCGAACTTTACTAAATTATTATATCATAGTAAAACATTCAATATAAAGAAAATTATGTTATAATACTAATGAATTAGGAGTACTTATGAAAAAATTTAATATGATTGATGAAAACTTTATATGTGAACACTGTGGAAAAGAGGTAAAAAAAGCAGAATATACTGCTAGAGATCATTGCCCATATTGTTTATATTCTAAACATGTAGATATAAATCCAGGAGATAGAGAAAACACTTGTAGAGGTTTATTAAAACCAATAGGAGTAGAAAAATTTAAAGATACTTATAAAATAATTTATAAATGTGAAAAATGTAATCAAGAACATAAAAATATTATGGCAAATGACGATGATATGCAAGAGATAATAAGAATATCTATACAAAATTAAAAGAGCTTAAGCTCTTTTTTTAGTGTTTTGGTTTAAACACTAAGCTAAATATAAATGAAAATAATATAGCTGCAGTAATACCAGAAGCAGTTAAATCAAACATACCCATAAATAATCCCATAAATCCATTTACTTCAGTACTCGCAAGTACCCCATGAGTTAAAGAATGACCAAAAGAAGTAATAGGTAGTAATGCACCTCCACCTACATAAGTAATAATCTTATCATATATACTAAATGTATCTAGAGCTGAACCAGCTACTACAAATAAACTAGTAATGTGTCCCGGAGAAAAATTTGTAGTATCTAGTATTATTTGAGCTATAGCACATACTATTCCACAAAATAAGAATGATCTAATTAATAACATTACACTACCTCCAAACTAATCGCATGAGCTATTGAATAAATATCATCACCTTGATGTATAGTTGTAGGTGAAAATAAAGCACCTGTCGCAACTAATAATACTTTCTTTAACTTCTTTTTCTTTAATCTATTATAGATATATGAAAAATTTACTAAAGCACTACATACTGGTCCAGAACCTCCTGCATGAACTTCTTTTTGTTTATCTAAATCATATAACATAACTCCACAATCATTATAATTATCTAGTATATAGCCAGCTTCTTTCATATAGTCAGTAATTATTTCTTTACCATATATTCCTAAATCTCCAGTAAGAATTAAATCATAATAATCTGGATTTCTTCCTGTTTCCGTAAAATGAGATATTAATGTTTCATATACGGCAGGAGCCATTACTCTACCCATATCATTCACATCATTTTGTTCATAATTAACTATTTTACCTAATGTAGCACAATCAACTCTTATATTAGATTCTTCATTAGAAAGTAAACATGCTGCTCCTCCAGTAGAAGTAAATGTATTACTATCTTGTTTTGGAGCTCCATACTCAACTGGATTTCTATATTGTTTCTCTGCTCCCGAATTATGACTAGATACTTCTACTATCGCATTATCAATAAACTTACCTTCAATAAAATTAGAGGCAACAATCATTCCTAATACACTAGTACTACAAGCACTATAAATTCCAATATAAGAATCTCCAACTCCATATGTACCATATGTAGAAGCAGTAATTTGATTAAGTAAATCTCCACCTACTACTAAATTAATATCTTCTCTATTTAAACCACTCTTTTTTAATAATATATTTATAGAATCCTTAACTAATTTCACTTCAGCTTTTTCAAAAGATTTTTCTCCAAAGTACATATCATCATAACTCTTATCAAAATAATTTCTTAATGGTCCTTCTTTTTCTACAGGTCCACATACCGTACTAGTTTCATTTAAATATACATTTTTATAATTAAAAGTCATACTATCCTCCTATAAAGAATCTTACCATTCCGAATATCCAAGCAGATAAAACTCCATAAACAATAACAGTACCAGCCAACTTGAATGCATTGGAACCAAAACCATATACAAATCCCTCTTTTCTATAATCCATAAAAGCACTAGTCATAGAATGTGCAAAACCAGTAATAGGTATAATTAATCCACTCCTACAAAACATTACTAACTTATCGAAAAATCCTAAAGCAGTAAATAAAGAAGCTATAAATATAAATATTAAAATCATATCCATAGAAGCAATCTGTCTAGACATATTAAAATAACTCATTAATATTTCTATTATTCCTTCTCCCAGTAAACCTACAAATCCTCCAGTAATAAATGCAGTAATAGTATTTCTAATTAAATGTCTATTAACCTTATATTGATCTGCAATTTCCTCATACTTAATACTTTTCATAATTATCACCATTAATAGTTATGCACAAAAAAACTTAAGAATATTCTTAAGTTATAATCTTTTTTTTAATTTTTCTAATATTTTACTTTCCTTTCTAGATATTTGTACCTGACTAATACCAGTTTTCTTACTTATTTCTGTCTGCGTTAAATCTTCATAATACCTTTCTCTTATTAATTGTTTTTCTTCTGGATTTAGTCTTTTTAGTTCCTCCTTAAGATCAATTAATTCTTCCTTAATAGTATCTTTTTCACTTATTAAATTATACATATTATTACTATCATCATACGAGTAATCTAGACTTTGTACATCTTGTGTCGCAATTAATACTTCATTTATTTTATCTTCTTCTATATCTAAGAATAAAGATAATTCTAAAGTTGTAGGGTTTCTACCTAATTTTTGTATCATTATATCAGTAGCTTTATTTATACTTTTATTTAATCTAATTATATCTTTACTTAATTTTAAAGATTTACTCTCACGAATATATTTAGTAATTTCTCCTAATATATAATAATAAGCATAAGTAGAAAATTTAACGTCTAAATCACTATTAAAATTATTTTTAGCTTGTATTAGTCCAATCATCCCCACTTGATATAAATCTTCCTCATCATATTTATGTCCATATTTATGAACTATACTATAGACTAAATTTTCATACTCTAATACTCCTTCTATCTTTATATCCTCCTTCCAAACTACAAGTAAAATATAATTCTTTTTTTAATAGTATTCAATAAACTCGACAAACAAAGAAAAAAACTAACAAAGTTAGTTTTTTATCCACTATGTTTACCAGTTCTGATACTATACGGATTATTAATTGTACCAGCTCCACCAAGTATAGATAAAGATTTTGATGTTATAGCTGGTCTTACACCATAAGAATTTGAAGCTGAGTTACTTGATAATCTACCATTATCCATAACTCTGGATTCTGTAACTAAAGTATCTGTATGGTGTATTGGATTCATTAGCCAATACTCAACACCTACATTTAAATAGTAATTATTTAAAACATCTAAATTAGCACCACCAGCCATCATAACTTCATCAGAAGTTAATAATCCAACTGGATTTATAAGTTTTCCATTCCCATTTGTAGTATCACTAACAGTAAAGGCATCATCCTTATTTGGGCATGAATCAACAAGTGGTTGAAATGAAAGTCCTCTTCTTACGTATCCCTGTGTCCAATAATATGTATTTAATAATCCTCCATTAGAATTCCAGCCACTATTAAATTTACCTGCATAACTAGTATTAGTGTTTTCACTTCTGTCATTACACCATATTGAGTCGTTCATATAAGGAGTATAAATAGAAATCGTAGAAGAAAACCAATCATCAACAACTCCTTTTATAGTAGAATCATTAGTATTTGTTTTCATTTCAGCAATTGCATTTTCAATACTCTTTCCATCTTTAATTAAAATATAAAATATATATGTATCATCCATATAATAAACATAAGCTATACTACTACAAGTACCAGTAGTATTTAAACAAGTATAATGATGTGTATTATCAATCGAAGAAACTTGATTAGTTAATGTATAAGTTCCATCGCCTGATACATTAGAGTCTACATCAACAAAACTAAAACTACTTCCATACTTAAATGTATCATTTTTATTGAGACTATGAAAATCATAAACATCACCATACATATATCCCATATAAGCAAATGATTCAGCATAAGTATTATATTTCGATGAACCTATAGTAGTATCAGCACCAGTCGCAGTACAACCCTGACCAACTACAGGTACTCCATCATATATTAATTTAACTCCACCGTCTGATGTAGTTCTTACTATTCTCCAACAATAATTCCCAAATAATGCATAATTATTATCTACATCTCCTCTAAAATAATGAATAGGATATGTATAACCTATAGTACTAGATAACGTATAAATACCCTTACCATTTGTATCACTAGATATTTGAGAAAAATTAACTCCTGTAGAACTAGATACATATTTGCTTTTTACATTATCAGGAACTGCCTGACAAGCTAATAGTTCATACAAATCATTAGAATTACTACAATCATATTTAGATACAGATAAACTCGTAGTAGAACTTACATCACTATTAATAAAACTGTATCCTACTAGACCAGTTATAACTACAAAAACTATTAATAATGTAATAATTATTCTTTTATCTAAATAAATCTTCATAGCCTATTCTCCTAATATAATTATAAAAAAAAGAGCTTGCATTTGCAAACCCTTTACTATATCAATTTAGATAAATCACCTTTACTATAATACAAAACTGTCTTATTTAGTAAAGTAGCATGTTCTACCTGTTTTCTTGTACTATTTCCTATATAACCATCTTTATCTACTACAAATACTATATCACTAATATTACTTTTTAAATTAGCTTCTATATCTAATATTTTCTTTACTTCTTCTCCACATCCTGGATTATCTCCTGTTTGATTATAAACAAGAGGAGAAAATACTAAATATCCAGCTATAGATAACTTTTCTTCTAGTTCTCTAAATAAATCTTTATATTTAGTAGAACCTATTAAGTTAATTACTGAATACATTAATTAGTACCTCCAACATTACTTGCACTAGTATCAGTATTAGTAGTATCAGTAGTCTTATTATCTAATATCTTTTTAGAAATTACTATAACTGGTCTAACAGGTAAAGCAACAGTATTATCAGCTAAACAGAAAGATGTACCATTATCTTCACCACTTGCTTCAGGTAGTGGAGTAACTAAACCATTTTGATCTTTAGCTCTTAATACATCACTTATATCTTTAGTACATATCATTACAGGACTATTAGCTGTATCAGTTTGATATACAGTATCAGTTACTGTAGTCTTAGATGATATCCACTCTGGAAAATTAAATTTACTTAATAAAGTTCCAGGAAGAAAATCTCCTGAATTAGCTTTAGATATATCAGCTAAATCTAAGTAAGCAAATAATCTTACTTCTTGAATATCAGTACTTTGACATTCTAAATTTTTAACTAACTCAGTCTTATAAGTACCTTTTAAAAAACTATTTACATTACCATATAAAACACCATCTTTATTAACGTCATCATCATTTAATAAAGATAAATATTCAGATGTATCTTTAGATTCATATAATACATGCCAGTTACTTCCATCTTTTAAAGTAACTGTATCTCCTACTTTATATGCCGTATATTTTTCTATTTGTACAGGTTGTGTAGTAGGAGTTTTTTTCTTATTACCATTAATTAATTTATTAGTTAAAAAGAACACTAATAAGAAAGTAAGTAATGCCACTACTCCTACAATAATCCATGAAGCCATTTTATTTTTATTAGAACCTGATGAATCAAAACTATTACTATCATCAAACTCTTCTTCTTCAAAACTTTCATCATCGAAGTTTTCTTCTTCTAAATCATTATCAAAGTCATCATTATTCATATCATTGACCTCCTATAATACAATATTACCATGAATTAATAATAAATAAAAGAAGATTAATTATTAAAAATCTTCTTTAACTCTTCTCTTAATTCATCAAAATAGAATATAATTATTGCCCCTAAACTTACTATTCCAAATACTAAACATAAATATGAGAAATAGTTATTAGTACACCATCTAAGTAAATTTAAAACTATAGGTATAAATAATAATATTATATTTAATAAAAATACTTTTAAATAATTAAATATATATTTCTTTTTTAGTATTAAGAAAGCTATTAAATTAAATATAAGTTCAAATATACATACTAATGGAATTACATAATTAGTAATTAATTTATTTCCTGTATATAGAAATAATATTATTAATAATACATTTATTAATATTCCATTTTTACCAATAAGTTCTAGTATATTATCAAAATTCTTTAATACATAATAAATTAATATATAATTCGCAATTAAAAATCCACCTACTAAAAATGATATAGACATTGTATTTAAAAAATATTTTTCAGTAATTAAACTAATTACAAATATTAATATACTAACAGTAAGTATAGATTTTAATAGTAAAGATCTAGTTATATAGTAGTTATCTTTTGGAAAAATAATATCTTCACAAGTACCACTTAATTTATTACCACATAAGGGGCAATGCATATCATCTATATTAAATGAAATATTACATTTACTACACTTCTTCATTATTTTCCCTCACTTACATTCATAGTTATCTCTATACCTTGATCTGTAAACCATCTACAGAAATTCTTTAATACTTCATTATTCTTATATACAGTAGACATACCTAAACATAAATCATCTTTATATGTACATAGTAATATTTGAAAGTATGGTGTAGATACTAATGTATTTATATGTAATACATATTTTTCTATTTCTGGATCCAATTTAATTATTCCAATATTAGATACACAACTACTACTCATACTTCTCGCAACTATATCCGCAATCTTCATAATAATTGTTTTTATAGGTAATGGAGCTAATCTACAGAAAATATTTTTTTCTAATTTAGTTAATTGATTAACTCTTCTTTCTAAGTTTTCTTTAATTAAAATATCTTTTAATTGTACATCTATTTCTTTTAATATATCTTCTAATGTATCTTCTCTACTTTTAAATTTATAAGATACATGTGTAAGTGTAAAGAAATTTCTTACTGACTTAGAATTATAATAATGTCTTAAATCTACTGGTACATCTATAATAATACTTTTATCTAATTCTCTATCACTTAATACATCTTTAAATGAATATATAAGTACTGAAATAATTAATACAGTTAATGTAACATTATGTTTATGAGCTAAATCTAGTATCTTATCTACTTTAGTATGTCCTTCTAAGTATCTAGTTAAATTCTTATACTTAGGAGATTTATAGTGATAAACTTTATCTACGTTATTTATATATCCACCAGAATCTTTATAATTTTTTAAGAAACTATCTTCAGTCTTTTTAAAGTAAGGTTCATCATTAGAATTTAAATCTATTCCTTCTAACTTATAATATTTTATTACATATCTACTAATTAATTTTTTAAAGAATTCTAAACTACCTCTACCATCTGATAAAATATGAGATACTTCAAAATTAATTCTTTTTTTATAATAAGTTATTCTAAATAGAAAAGGATGATTTTGATCAAACATTTTAAAATTACAAAAAGGTGGTTCATCCTCATATATACGATATTTTTCTGTAGTTTCCTCTAAATAATACCAAAACATTCCTCTTCTTAATGTTACATTAAATAAAGGATATTCTTTTAATGTTTCATCAAAAGATTCTTGTAGTAAAGATAAGTCTATATTGTCTTTAATTTCAGCTGAATATCTAAATATATTTTGTGAAATTATATCACCTAAGAAAGAATAAAAATTTCCAACTTGATCTAATTTATACCATTGTTTTTTCTTAATTTTCTTCATATTTATCACTCTACTTTTACAAAATAATTATACTATCATTTTAATAAATTTGTAAAATAAAAGGAGCTAATTGCTCCTATTTTTCTAATAAACTTAAACTAACTTTATTTTTCTCTAAAGATATATCATCTACATAACAATCTACTATATCCCCAACACTAAATAAATCTGAAGGATGTTTAATAAAATCTTTAGATAGTTTAGATATATGGGCAAGTCCATCATCATGTAATCCAATATCTATAAATAATCCAAAGTCTACTACATTTCTAACTGTACCTTGTAATTTCATTCCAATAGTTAAATCTTTTATATCTAAGATATCACTTTTTAATATTGGTTGTGGATACTCATCTCGAGGATCTAAGTTAGGTTTTTTAAGTGATGTAACTACATCTTCTAATGTATAGATATCAGTATTTAATTTATCTTTATAAGTATCTAAATCTAATTTATTTAATTTATCTATTAATTCATTAGAACCTACTTTACTAATATCACAATCCAATTCTTTTAATAGTTTTAATGCTATATCATAACTTTCAGGATGGATTGCTGTACTATCTAAAATATTATCTCCATCAGTAATTCTTAAGAATCCAATTGCTTGTTCATAAGCTTTATCTGTTAATAATTTTTTAGATTTAATTTCATTTCTTGAAGTAATCTTACCTACTTTTTCTCTATATTCTATTATTTTTTCTATAGCTTTTTTAGTAACTCCAGATACGTATTTTAAAAGTGATGATGAAGCAGTATTAATATTTACTCCAACACTATTAACACATTTTTCTACTACGAAGTCTAATGAAGATGATAGATTCTTCTGTGATACATCATGTTGGTATAAGCCTACTCCAATTCCTTCAGGTGGAATCTTAACAAGTTCTGCAAGTGGATCTTGTAGTCTTCTACCAATACTTACTGCACTTCTTTTTTCTATTGCTAAATCAGGGAATTCTTCAGCAGCTATTGGTGATGCAGAATAAATTGATGCACCAGCTTCACTTACTATAACGTATTTACAAATTAATTTATATTCTTTAATCATTTCACTACAGAATTTTTCTGATTCACGAGAAGCAGTACCATTACCTATTGCTATAACATCTACTTTATATTTATTAATTAAATCCGCAACTATTTTTTTACTATCTTTAATTCTTTCTTCTGTATTACCATTTAAGAAAGGTTTAATAACAGTAGAATCTAAGTATTTACCATTAGTATCTATAACTGCTAATTTACATCCATTAACATATCCAGGATCAAATGCAAGTACAACTCTCTCTTTCATAGGAGGAGTTAATAATAATGCCTCTAAGTTTTTACCAAAATTATCTATCGCAGCTTCTTCACCTTTTTCAGTTAAATCAGCTCTTATTTCTCTCTCAACTGATGGCTCTATTAATCTCTTATAAGAATCTTCTATAGCTTCTTTAATTAATGGAGTAACAAAACTTTTATCATTTTTAATAATCTTTTTTTCTAAGAAAGATAATACTTCATCTTTAGATACATCAATACTAACATTAAGTATCTTTTCTTTTTCTCCTCTATTTAAAGCAAGTATTCTATGTGGCTTTATATATTTAACTGGTTCATTATACTCATAATACATTTCATATGTCTTATTAGGATCTTCACAATCTTTCTTAACTTTAGAAGTAACTACACCATTTTTATAGAAGAAATTTCTAATACTTTTTCTATAAGATGCATTATCACTAATCCACTCAGCTATTATATATTTAGCTCCTTCTATACATTTCTCTACTGGTAAATCTTCTTTTACGAATTTACTAGCCATAGAATTAATATCGCCATTTACTGGAAAAGCCATCATCATCTTCGCAAGTGGTTCTAATCCTTGCGCAATTGCTTCAGTTGCTTTAGTCTTTTTCTTCTCTTTATATGGTCTATATAAATCTTCTACATCAACTAACTTAGTACATTTTAAAATATTATCTCTTAATTCATCAGTAAGCATACCCTTCTCATCAATTAATCTAATAACATCTTCTTTTCTCTTAAGTAAATTTTCTTGATATTCATATACTTCATTTATCTTTCTAATAGCTTCTTCATCTAATGCACCTGTTGCCTCTTTTCTATATCTTGCGATAAAAGGAATAGTATTACCTTCAGCCAACATTTCAAGTACTACACTTACTTGTTTAGAAGTAATTCCTAAATCTTCAGCTATCGCATTTATAATCATCTCGTTCATATAATCATCCTCCATAATATCCAAAAATATTTTATCATATAGATTATTTTATATATATAAATTTAACTATTTTTGACAAGAAAAAACTTATGTTTCCATAAGTTTTATTACATATTTTTTCTTTTTCTGATTTTTTCAACATCAGATAGACTAACTCTAGTAATATAAGCTATTTCTTTATCAGAATAATCTTCATCAATCATTCTTTCTGCCATCTCTTCTCTAACAGTTATTTCTGCAATCTTTTGACTAATCTGATCAAGTAAACTATTTAATTCTCCATCTATAGTTGTAGTATTAATTAATTTCTTTAAACCTTCTACTTTATCCTCATAAGATAGTTTATCGATATCTCTAATCTTTATATCTTTCCCCATATTATCCCCTCCTTTAACTAGACTTTATCACTCTAGTTAACTAGAGAGTCAAGAAAAAAAGAGCTATGAGCTCTTTGATTCAGTAAAACAAATATAATTACTACTTTTTAATTCTTTTTCTATATCTCCAATATTTTGTTTAGCTTCAAAATCAGCTAACTCAATATCATATTGTTTAAATAACTTACTAGCTTCATCTTCTTTAAATTCAGAATAATCTATACTTTCATCTACTCTTACTGTACCACCAGATAAATCACATGATACTTTAACTCCATATGACTTATCTTCTAAATCAGTAGAAAGACTTTTACAACTATCATATAGTAATTGTAATGAAGTAGAATCTAATACTCTATCACCTTTAGTAGTAAGAGTATAAGTTAAACTAGTTAATTCTCTATTACTAAAATTAAATATTCCAGAATATATTAAATCAAATGTATCATTATTAGTTTGAAATGAACATGATAAAGTTCCATTCATTATTTGTTCTTCATCAACTTTTGGAGTTTTACTCTCTTTTAATTTTTCTAAATATTTATTTATTTCTGGCATAAATATAATAGAACCTAATAAAGCGGCAAACATAAATACCATTACAAACTTCTTAAATCCACTAGGAGGAGTATATTCTATCTCCACTTTTTGCATCTTAGTATTTTCTAAAATACCATCATCTTGTGTAGGAGGAGCAACTGTAGGAGTAGGTTCTACTACTTCTTTCTTAACTTCTTCTACTGGTTGTGTATTTATCGGTTGTGGATTAATTGGTTGTACTGGTTCTAATCCAATAGGTACTAATATTTTTCCATCTTCTTCATTAAAATTTAAATTGTTATTCCCAACAGATGGTGGTGCCACAACTGGTCCATTTACTACAGGAGGCTCTACAGGTTGTATAACTTCTTGAGGTTGATTAACTACTGCTCCATCTACTGGTTGGTTATTTGGTATTTGTGGATTATTATTAGGTATATTAACATTATTATTATCCATAAATCTCAACTCCCTATTTTATTCTAGATTAATTATAACACAACTATCTTAAACTTGTTATTCTTTCTTGAAAATCTTCACTCTTTACAATATAACTACCGGCAACTACCATATCACATAATCTACACTTAGATACTGTTTCATTAGTAACTCCACCATCTACATTTATAATGGCATTTATCTTATATTCATTAAGTAAATCTCTTATTTCTTTTATTCTTTCCTCAGACTCAGGTATAAATGCTTGTCCACCTTCTCCAGGTTCTACACTCATAACTAGTACTTCATCTATATAAGGAAGAAAAGGTACTAAACTAGAAACAGGTGTATTAGGTTTAATAGAAATACCACATTTAATTGAATAAGACTTAATCATTTCTAAATACTTAATAGGATCTTCAATCTCCGCATGAATAATTATATATTCAGTATTTAATTCAGCATAATTCTTTATATATTCAGTAGGATCTTCTACCATTAAATGTACTTCTAATCTTTTAGATGTATATTTATATATATTTCTCATTTCACTAAATGGCATAGTTTTATTTTTAACAAACTTACCATCCATAATATCTACATGTATATAATCTACATCAGTATTATCTAGCTTCTTTAAATCTACTGGTATATTCTTACTACTTAAAAATGATGCACTTACTTTCATTATTTCTTCACCTCACTAATAAAACTTAAATAATTTTCATATCTACTACTAATTATATTATTATCCTTAACTGCTTCTTTCACTAAACATTCTCCTTCTTTTGTATGAGTACAATCACTAAAAGGACAAGGATAATTCTTAAATTCTATAAAAGCATTTCTTATTTCTTCTTTAGTATTATTAGTAAATTCTAGTGCTGAAAACCCCGGAGTATCCATAACTTTTCCATCTAAGAAATCAAATAATTCAACTACTCTAGTAGTATGCTTACCTCTACCTAAAGCTAAAGATATTTCTCCAGTTTCTAGATTCCAATCTTTATTTAATTTATTTAATAAACTAGATTTACCAGCTCCAGTTTGTCCAGTAAATACACTAGTCTTATTTTTTATTAAAGACTTAATTTTATCTATTTCAGTATTATATACAACCATATATCCCAATTTTTTATAATAATCTAAATATTCATTTATTTTATTTAAAGTATCTTTATCAACTAAATCTTCTTTAGTAATAGTAATAATAGGTTTAACATTATGTATTTCCATTAATACTATTAATTTATCTAATAGATTTAATGAAAAGTCTGGATTAACTAAACTAGTTACTATAAAAGCTTGATCTATATTAGATACTTTAGGTCTTTGAAACTCATTCTCTCGTGGTAATACTTTCTCTATTAATTTTTTTTCTGGACTAAAAAGAACATAATCCCCCACTAATGGAGTAATATGTTCTTTTCTAAATATTCCACGACATTTACAAGGATAAGTTTCATTATTAACTTTTACTATATGTAAATCACTTGTTATTTTAACTATTTGTCCTTGCATATATCCCCCTATATTTAATTATTCAGTAGATCCACTTGATCCACTATCATTATTATTTCCTGAATTTGAATTACCTGAATCGGTTGTTGTACTTTCTTCTGGTACAGTTGGTGTAGTTGGTTTTGGTTTAACTGTAGGCTTCTTTGCAATAGTTACTTTTAATGTTTGTCCTTTAACTATTGGACTACCTGCAGCTCTTGATTGAGAAATTACTTTACCTTCAGCATATGCTTCTGTTTCTTCATAAACAACACTGATTGTTAATCCATACTTAGTACAGAATGCTTCTGCATCTTCAAGACTCCATCCCTCTTCTAACATATTAGGGAATTCATCTACTAAATTAGGTATAAATAATATTAATTGATCTCCTTCTTTAACTTGACTACCTGCCGCTAAAGATTGACCTATAATTTCTTGTTCATTATATTCTTTATCAGACGTATTAACATCTTTCTTCTCAACTGTTACCTTTAATCCATACTTAGTAGTAAGTATAGTTTTAACTTCAATATAATTCTTACCAGTATAATCTTCTAATGTAAATGATTCTTCTCCACTAGATTTATAAATTGTAACTGTAGTACCTGCTTTAGCTTTCTTTTTAGCTGCTGGATTAGTTCTAACTACTCTATTCTTTTCTATTTCATCAGATGCAACTAACTCTACTTTATCAGCTACTACAAATCCTAATGATTCCAATTTCTTTTGACATGCACTTACTTTTAAACCAGTACAATCAGGAACAATAGCTTCCTTCTCAGAGAACTTAGGAACTACAAAGATTAAGTAGATAAATACTCCGATAATAATTACCGCAATTATTGTTAATAAAATAATCGCAATCTTTGTTTTACTGATTTTCTTCTTTTCAGTAAATTCATTATTTTCTTCTACAACATTTTCTTCTTTAGTATTTTCTAAATCTTCTTCTTTGATTTCTTCTGGCTCATTCTTCTCTACATTCTTTTTCTTAGTATCTTCATGTTCTGGATACTTATATTTATAAGGCTCTTCATTCATTCTGTCATCATCTAAAGCAGTTAATAGATCTTGATGCATACTTCTTACATCATCATATCTATTTTTAGGATTCTTAGCTGTTGCCTTAATTATAATATTCTCAATACTTTGTGGTATTGCTGGATTATTTTCTCTTACGCTAGGAAGAGGATCTCTCATATGTTTTAAAGCAATCTCTACTGCATTATCTCCTCTAAATGGAAGTGATCCACTTAATAACTCATAAAAGATAATACCCATAGAATAAATATCACTCTTAATTGTAGAACCTTTACCACTAGCTTGTTCTGGTGGTAAATAATGAACTGATCCCATAACTGAATTAGTTTGAGTAAGTTGTGTAGCATTTAATGCCATAGCTATACCAAAATCAGTTATTTTAATTTGTCCATCATCTTTAATCATTATATTTTGTGGTTTTAAATCTCTATGTATTATATAAGAATCATGGGCATGTGCCATACCTTCAGTTAATTGAAGCATAATATCAATTGCTTCAGATAAAGTTAATGTTCCACGTTTCTTTAATAATTGTTTTAAAGTTTTACCTTCAATATATTCCATTACGATGTAATATAATCCATCATCTTCACCAACATCATACATTTCTACAATATTAGGATGTGCTAAAGATGAAGCAGATAAAGCTTCTCTTTGAAATCTTCTTACAAATTTCTCATCATTAGATAAATCACCACGAAGTACTTTAATAGCTACATTTCTATCTAGAATAGTATCATATCCTAAATAAACATTCGCCATTCCACCTTCACCAATAGAACGAATTATTTCATAACGATCGTTAATTTTTTGCCCCTTTGTTATCACTTATCTTCACCAACTTCCTCGCGAACTAAATATGCAACCGAAATATTGTCAGTACCACCTCTGTTGTTAGCTTTCTTAATAAGTTTAACAACCTTTTCTTCTACTGTACCTTCTCCTAATAGAACTCTCTCTATTTGATCTTTGTCTAGCATATTTGTAAGTCCATCACTAGAAAGTAATATTTGTGTAATATCCATATCACAATCAAATATATCAACATCAACATCAAGTGCAGCACCTAATGCCTTCATTAATACATTCTTCTTTGGATGATTATTTGCTTCTTCCTTAGTTAATTCACCTGCACTAACAAGTAAATTTACTAATGTATGGTCATAAGTAACTTTATGTAGTTTGTCATCTTTAACAACAAATCCACTAGAGTCACCTACATTACCAAATAATAAATAATCTTTTGTAAGTACGGCCATTACTAAAGTAGTACCCATACCCTTACTTTCAGGATGTGATTTTTCATGTTGAAAAATCAATGTATTTATTTCATCTACTGCATCTCTTATCCAGTTTACAGCATCTATTTTACTCATATTAATAAATGATTCTTTAAAATGTCTTCCAAGATAGCCTATTGCTATACTTGATGCAACTTCACCCGCAGAATGTCCTCCCATTCCATCAGCTATAGCTAACATCTGACTTCCTTCATTATTCTTAACAATAATTACGCTATCTTCATTATGATCTCTTACTTTTCCAGCATCAGTTAAATAAAAAGATTTCATAACTCCTCCTTCTTACTTCTAAGTTGTCCACAGGCAGCACTAATGTTTCTACCAAACTCTCTTCGTATTGTAACTGTAATATTATTCTTCTTAAGTATATCATAAAAACGCATTATTTTAACAGCATTTGTTCTTTTAAACTCAATATTATTTGTTTCATTGTAAGGAATTAGATTAATATAACAATTCATTCCTTTAACTAACTTACATAATTCCTCTGCTGCTTCTTCACTATCATTGATATCTTCTAACATAATATATTCAAATGTAAGACGTCTATTAGTCTTATTATAATATTCTTTTAATGCTGGAAATAATACTTCTATAGGATATGCTTTATTAATAGGCATAATCTTATTTCTTATTTCATTATTTGGAGCATGTAATGATATTGCAAGATTTACTTGTAATGGAAAATCAGCAAATTCACGTATCTTAGGTACAACGCCACAAGTAGATACAGTTAAATGTCTTGCACCAATTGCAAGTCCAAATGGACTATTTATAATAGTAAAGAACTTCATAACATTATCATAATTATCAAAAGGTTCACCAATACCCATAACTACAACATGACTAATTCTTTTACCTAATTCCTCTTCAATCATAAGTATTTGTAATACCATCTCATGTACTTCTAAATTTCTAACTTTTTTTCTTCTACCTGATTCACAGAACTTACATCCCATATTACAACCAACTTGACTAGAAACACATACACTAGTACCAAAATCATGCATCATAAGAACAGCTTCAATATGTTCTCCATCACTAAGTTCAAATAAATATTTTTGAACATCTACATCTTTTTGTACTTCTACAATCTTTAAAGTATCAGTATTAAAATCATTATTAATCTTACTTATTAATTCTTTACTTAAGTTAGATGCATCTTCAATTTTCTTAATTCTTTTTACATATAACCATTCAAATAATTGTTTAGCATGAAACTTCTTAGAACCATTATCTAAGAAATATTTCTCCATATCTTCTAATGTTAAATCATAAATATTTTGCATCTAAATCACCTCTATCTAAAAGAAATTACTACTTAATCATTAGTAATTTCTTCTACTGTATCAAACCCACTATATTCCATCTTAATATTCATATTATTAAGACAAATATTTAAAGCACTACAATAACTATCAAGTACTATTTCTACTTCATCTATTCTATCATTATTTTGAGTTACTCTAATCTCATTAGGTATCTCTTCTATATCTAAATCTTTACTATTAAGCATATTACTAATAGTAGAACTACTTATTTGATATCTAAGTACTTGTTTACCACTCTTATAATTAACAACTGAATCATAATAAGAATTACTTAATAGTAAATCTATATTATCAATAATATTTAAATACATAGGAGTATCTACTTCTTCTTGATTAATATAATATAAAGTTCCACTCTTATAATAATCAAAATCTATATTATTAACAGTATAAGTAAATTTTTCTTCTTCATTATCTTTCATACCATTAACATAAATTATATTATTATCAACATTAATAGTATATTTATAGTTATAATTATATCCATTTACTTCTCTTATACTTATAATATCTTCTTCGTTTTCAATATTATCAGTAACAATAGGTTTATTAGGTACTAATCTAGCTACTATTGCTATTATTAAAAAGAAAACAAGATAAAAACTAAAGAAAAGTATACCTTTTCCTCTCGGAGTCTTTTTAAGTTCTTTTATTAATTTAATAAAATTCTTCATTACTTAAATACCTTTCCTAATAAAGTATCTCCCTTAACCCCATTTAAATAATCTTTAACTTTCATACGTTTTTTTCCTGATATCTTAATATCAGTAATAATAATTTCTCCATCTCTAGTACATACTCCAATTCCATCTTTATAGATAGAACATATTTCTCCAGGAGTAGCTGCATATTTCTTATTACCGATATAACTATCATATATTTTAACTTCTAAATCATCTAACATTGCATAACTAGAAGGAAATGGACATAATCCTCTAATATGATTAAATATTTCTCTACTAGATCTATTAAAATCTACATGTTCTTCTTCTCTAGTAATATTATATCCAAATGTAACTTCATCTTCATTTTGTACTATTCTATTATTAGTACCATCTATAATAGAAGGTAATGTCTCAAGTAATAAATCTCTTCCCATTATACTCAATCTATCATGTAGACTTTCTAAGTTATCAGAATCTTCTATCTTAGTTTCACTAGTACTAATAATATCACCATTATCCATCTTAACATCCATATACATAATAGTAATACCAGTCTTATCATATCCATCTAGTATAGCTCTATGTATAGGAGCTCCTCCTCTTAACTTAGGAAGTAATGATGCATGTACATTTATACATCCTAATTTTGGATAATCTAATATCTCTTTAGGTATAATTTGACCATAAGCACAAGTTACTATAATATCTGGTTCTAATGCTAGTATTTCATCATATTCTTTTCTAATTTTAACTGGTTGAAATACTTTTATATTATTCTTTAATGCTACCTCTTTAATAGGAGTAGGTTTTAATTCTTGATGTCTACCTACCTTTTTATCAGGCTGACTAACTACACCTACTACATTATAATTCTCAATTAATCCTTCAAGTATAGGTACTGCAAATTCTGGTGTACCCATAAATATAACCTTCATGTTATTCCCCCTAAACAAATATAAGTGATATTATAACACCAAATAGAATTAATATAGTACCTATAATCATAAATACACTAATCATTCCATATTCATTATCTAATACTATTTTTTCAGTATCTTTATCACTATTATCTTTTAAATACTTATAATAACTAGGAAGTTCAATTAATTCATCTATTTCTTCTTTTACTTCTTCTCTTACTTCTAAGTCATCATAAGCATTAAATATATTATCTAAACTTTCATCAAAAGTAAATTCATTACTAATTTTATATTCATCTATATTATTAAATTTACTTCTCTTAATTAAAACTAAATAAATATTATTATCTTCTTTATTAAAATAATCCCATATAATATTAAATAATTCTAATATATCTTTTTTATCCGCTTTATTAACTTTTAAATTATCTAAAAATACTTTTAAATTATTAATAGATTTTTCCTTATCTTTTAAATAATATACATCTTTATTATTAACATAATCATTAATAACTAATTTATATAAATATTCAGGTGAATTAATACTCTTAATACAAGCTTTACTAATATCTGTATTAAATTCTAATTCATTATAATTATCATATAAATTATAATCATATTTTTTTAATATATCACTAATCTCATCAACGTAACTAAAATGATTACCTCTAATTACTCCAGTATTACATATATTAATATAATCTGGTCTAGTAAGTCCTCTAATATAATAACCATTCTTAACATACTTATCATGAATATATCTAAGTACTTTTACTTTTTCAATCTCAACATTATCGTATAAAACATCTAGCTTCTTACAAGTAATCTTACCTATTAATCTAGATAATCCATAATTTATATCTTCAATATTTTTTAATTTTTTAATTAAAGATTCAAATCCATTTAAAAATTCATCTAAATATTTAGTATCTTCTATAATTAAAGAGTATTTGTATAAAGCATCATAAAAAAGGAGAAGAACTCTAGAATGAATTACATATTCATCTTTTAATATTTCTTCTTGATTTTTATCATAATATTTAGGATTATTAATTATTTCTTTTAATAATTCCTGTACCTTTTCATTTTCTAAATAGGCTTTAATCATCTACTCACCACCTATTACTTAGCTCTTAAATATAATAATAAATAATAAACTAAACCACATGCTATAAATACAAATAATAAGAAAAGTATTAATTTAACTACTACATTATTTTTATCATAATAAGTATCTAAGTTAGTTTTAGATTTTTCCATTAAATCTTCATATTCTTCTCTATTTTTTCTATTAACATCTAACTCTTCATTTACTTCTTGTATTTCAGTATTAAGTTCTCTATTTTCTTCCTCTAAACTTTTTTGTTCTTCAGGGGATATATTTTGATCAAAAAATGCCATAAACAACACCTCTATTCTATATTTAAGTATACCTTATTTTATAACATTTGACTAGGATTAAAATCTATATCAATCTTAATTTTACTATTAGTTTTATAATGATCTAATATTTTGTCTAATATAAGTTTTAAATTATCACATTTTTTATATTTAATAATTATTCCATATCTAAATATATTATTCATTTTAAATATAGTACAAGTAGTTGGACCTAATATAATAGTACCAGTAAGATTTCTATCTAAACTTCTCTTTATCTTATTAGCCTCACTACCAACTAAATTCATATCTTTACCACTAATTTTTATAAATACTAAATAGTAGTATGGTGGATATTTTAATGTTTTTCTAATATCCATTTCATATTTATAGAAATCTAAATAATTATGACTCTTAGAATATTTAATAGCATAATGATCTGGATTAAATGTTTGTATTATTACTTCTCCAGATGCTTCACTTCTACCAGCTCTACCAGCTACTTGTGAAAGTAATGCATAAGTATTTTCACTACTTCTAAAATCAGGAATATTTAAAGATGTATCCGCATTAATAACTCCTACTAATGTTACTAAGGAAAAGTCTAATCCTTTCGCAACTACTTGAGTACCTAATAAAATATCATATTCATGATTCTTAAATGCTGTAATCATCTCTTCATGAGCACCTTTACGACTAGTAGTATCATAATCCATTCTAAGTATTCTAGCATTTACATATTTCTTTAATTCTTCTTCTATCTTTTCTGTTCCACATCCTAAATCATTAATTGCCTCTTCTCCACATTCTGGACACTTAGTAAGATTACCTTCTCCATATCCGCAATAATGACACCTTAATGTATTAGAAGTCTTATGATATGTAAGTGTTATATCACAATTAGGACACTTAATAGTATTACCACAATTCTTACAAGTAACAAAAGATGAATAGCCCCTTCTATTTAATAATAATATTATTTGTTCACCTTTATCTAATCTATCATTTATAGAATCAATTAATAATTTAGAAAAATGCCCATAACTATTCTTCATCTCATGAGCCATATCAATAATAGTAACTTTAGGTAGACTTCTACCATTAACTCTATTTAATAATTTAACTAAATGGTATACTCCCCTTTCTGCTCTAGCATAACTCTCAAGTCTAGGAGTAGCACTACCTAAGACAACTTTACAATTATGATATTTACTACGAATTAAAGCTATATCTACTGCATGATATCTAGGATTAGAATCACTTTGTTTATAAGAATCACTATGCTCTTCATCTACAATAATAATTCCAATATTTTCTAAAGGAGCAAATATAGCACTACGAGCACCAATAACAATACTTGCTTCTCCTCTAGCTATTCTTCTCCATTCATCATACTTTTCTCCATCAGATAAAGCAGAATGTAGTGCAGCTATTTTATCTCCAAATCTACTTTGAAATCTACTAACCATTTGTGGAGTTAAACTAATTTCAGGTACTAATACAATACTTGTTTTGCCTAATTTTAATTGTTCTTCTATTAACTCCATATATACTTCAGTCTTACCACTACCAGTAACTCCATATAATAAATAAGTTGAATCATTACTATTAGTAATCTCATTATATACAGATAACTGATCACTAGTTAATTTATTTTTATTAATAGTCTTATTAGAATAATTTAATCTATAATGTTCATATTTTTCTTCTAAAATAATATTTTTCTTTAATAAAGTATTAATACTACTAATACTAATATTAGCTAATTCACTTCTTAAAACTAGTTCTTTTTCTTTTAATAAATCTATTATTTTTAATTGATTATCATTAAGTTTAAAATTACTTAAATCAATATTATTTAATCTATAAAAAGTATCATATTTAATATTAGATTTACCATTAATATTAGCTTTTAAAGACTTAGGTAACATTACTTGATAACAGCTAATTAAAGTAGCTAAATACTCATGACTCATATATAAACCTAAATCTAATAATTCTTTATTTAAAACTATGTCTGTATCTTTAATACTGATAATATCTTTTAATTCCATATCTGAATTATCTTTAATTTCTAATACAAATCCATCTAAAGTTTGTCTACCAAAAGGTACTTCTACTCTAATACCAATCTTAATGTCGTTAATTAAATTATCAGGTACATTATAATCAAAAACTTTATCAATATTTTTATTAGATAATTCTACTAAAACACCTACTACCAAATAAGTCACCTCCTCTAAAAACATATTATAACATAAAACAAAAAAGAAGTATTTCTACTTCTTTTAATTACCAATAGTATAAGTAAATTCATAATCTACAGAACTAATAATTTTTACAAATGAACTTTCTTTAATCTTTATCTCTTCACCGGGAGCTATTTTATCTATAGTTGGAATAGGATTAACAAACTTAGTTCCATCAGACAATATAAATACTACAGAAATATTTAAAGCATTAATAGTATCATTACTATTATTTTTAATAGAAAAAGTATAAAGAGCTAAATCTTCTTCTGCACCAACTGTAATATTCATATTACTTATAGTAAGATCATCTTTTTTATGTTCTGAAGAAATACTCTCTACTTTATTAATCATAGAGCCATCTTTTTCTTTAGTATAATTATTAGGATCTATTGAGCTTTGAACTTTATCACCATTTTCATTAATAGTAGTACCATTTTCTATTATTTCTTTTGAATTATTTTCTTTTACTTTTTCAAAGTAGAAAATATTAATAAATATTCCACAAATAATTAATATAACTCCAATAATAACTATAATTAAACTTATCTTATTTTTCAAAAGTATCACCTACCATTTACAATTAAGGTCTTCTCTTATAATAACTATATCCATTAGCACAATTCATTTCTATATAGTTAAGAGCATGATCACCATATGGAAGAGTATTATTCCATACATAATTTAAAGCATCTTCAGCTTCCCATCTATTCATATTATAATCAGTAACAACTCTCTTAAACCAACCACCGTTCCAATAGAAATCTTCCATTCTTGAACCAGTCCATCCAGCTGCATCAAATACACCAACGAATGCACTAACTCTATATTCACCAGCATGTCCTGTACAAACCTGACACATTTGATAAGAAATATTAGCATTTAAAGTAACATCTCTAGATGGCATTCTTCCTGGATTATCATTCCATCCATTAAACTGATAGAACTCTCCAACATAACCTTGAGGATTTAAACCAGTATCAATATTATCTCCAACTTTTACTCTTCTACTATCCCATTCACTTCCCCAAACATTATAATGAACAGTATAATAAAGTGATTTCCATTGAGCATATGCAGTAACAGAACCAGATGAAGCAATATTCTTTACATTTGCACCTACACCATAATTATTACCATTAATTTTCCAACCGGTAAATTCATGTCCATCTCTACTATAACCATTATTATTTAATATACAATCATATCCATAATAACATGTAGTAGTTGAAACATTACCAGAACCGCCATTCGCATCATATCTAACTTCAAATGTAGTAGAAATATATACAATTACATCTACTGATCTACAGTTGGAAGCCTCATCACACATCTTTATTCTTTGATATCTTGCTCCTGCTGCAGATAAAGTATCATCATTTAAACTATTATTTTCTTTTTTTCTACTAGAGTGTAATTCTTTTACTAAATTAACATTTCCAGAAGCATTCCATTCAAATATCTCTTTAGTAATACCATTATTATCATTACTTTCACTTAAATCTATATAGAAACCATGATTTCTCCATTCAGAAAATTTTACTTCTTCATTTGTTTTTGATACTAAAACATTACCAGTCTTATTACCATTTTCCAATTTATATAACTTAACAGTAATATTTGGAGGAGTATTATCAAGTTTAAATAAATTACTTTGTACAGATTCATTAGATATTAAACTAGCCTCATTTCGCAAGTCTACTGGAGTTACAACTAATCTAATATTGCCATTCAAACCAGTAGGAGTATCTACTTTTAAAGTTAAACTTTCTTCTACAACATTTTTAAAATTATGAGTAACTGCAGTACCTATAGGAGTACCATCCTCATAAACCCATTGATAACTAATTTTAGCATTAGGACTAATACCTAATAAATCAACTATTTGAACATTGGTATAAGAAGATTTTTCAAACTTAGTATTTCCATTAGGTGTAAAAGAAATCTGTGGCCCTGACTCAGAAATACTATTAGTACATAAATTAAAATCAATTGTTGGTATTTCATCATCAGTAGGTAAAAAAGTTTCATAAGAATAATTACCATTAACTTTCTTAATTCTTACAAATATTTTATCAACATTAATATCTTGTTTGGAAAAATCTAATTCTTCAATAATTTTACTATCAACAAGAGTTGAATAGTATATATCCACACAACCAGTTTTTTGATAACCAAATAAATCAACATCTTTAGAATCAGAATAAATCTTTGCTCCTGACTCAATAATTTCTCTATATGAATCTAATTTCCTTGAATTAAGCTGATTACTAATAGTACTAATAATAGGTAAAGTAATTAAAGTAACAATACCTAAAACAGTTATAGTTACTAATACTTCAACTAATGTAAAACCCTTTCCATTTCTCATACCATCACCGCTATTCTATATATTAATTTTAACATACTAGAATATAAAAAAATATAAAAAGAAGTATTTCTACTTCTTTTACTTTACATTATATTCAATATCATACTCTATAGCGCCTAATATACTCCTATATTCTTTTCTCTCTATCTTTTTACTTTTACCAGCTTTAAGATTATCAATTGTAGTAGGAGATCCTATAAGTCTAGAACCATCCTCAAAAATAAATACTATAGAGAATTCTAAATTACTATAATCTTTCTTACCAGTATTTTTTAATACAAAACTGTAATTTGCAAAAAATTCTTCTTCAGAAGCAAGAGTAATATTTAAGTCTTCGACAGTAAAATCATCTTTAGTATGTTTTTTTACTACTTTTTCACTATTATTAATCATAGAACCATCATCTTTTTTTTCATAATATTCAGATTTAGGTTCACTATCACTAGATTTAGCTTTTCCACTATCAGGATCATATTTTTTAACAGATATTTCAGTATTATCATTACTTGTTTCTTTACCATTGTCATTAGGCTTAGAGATACTTAGTATATTATAACCAACACCTACTAAAATAAATATAATTCCAATAATTAAAACTACTATAATTATTTTCTTCTTCATATAATCACCTCATTAACAAGCCCATGCTCTACATCTAGGAATAGTATCTCCATTATCACAACTAATATATCCCCATACTAAGAAGTATGTACCATAAGAAGCTGGAGTATTATTCCATACATAATCAAATACTTGATTAGCTCTCCACCAATTCATATTCTGAGCAGTATGAACTTGCCAATAACCACCCCATCCAATATCAACCATATAAGCATCCCAATATCCAGCTTGTTGGAATTTAGGAATAAATGAAGCTACATGATTATATTTCTCATGTCCAGTAACTATTCTACACATATAGTCAGTAATATAAGCTTCTAATGTAATATCATGATCAGGCATAGTACCTGGATTACCATTCCACCAATTAAATCTCTTATAATGATTAATTGATCCTTGAGGATTTAGACTACCATCTATACTATCACCATAGTGAAGAGTTCTGGTTGTCCAATTACCATTATATCCTGCACCATCGTTTACATGATAATAAACAGTATAATTAATAGCATTCCATTGAGCATATGCAGTAAATGTTTTATTTTGAATAGTTAAATTTTTAACACTACCACCTGCATTATAATTAGTACCATCTATTTTCCACTTATTAAAAGTATGACCAGTACGAGAATATCCATTACCAGCTAAATTACAATCGTATCCATAATAACATACTGTAGATCCTACACTACCTGATCCACCATTTCCATTATAATCAATTACGAATCTACTAGAAACAGATACTTGTACAGTCTTAGTAGTACAGTTATCAGCTTCATCACATAATTTAATAGAACCATATCTAACTCCAGGAGCAGTTAAAGTATGATTAGTTATTGGAGTATATGTACCAGATCCACCATTTAAAGTAGTATCTAAACTAGTTTTACCAGATTGATTCCAAGACCAAACTTCATTAGTTATACCAACATTATCGGTACTTCTAGTAAAATCAAAATAATATCCATATGTCTTCCAACCATTTATAGTAACATTACTATTATTACCACTAGCTAAAACTCCACCTGTTCTATTTCCACCACTTTCTTGATATGCATCAATATTAACAACAGGTGCAATAGTATCAAGTTTAAATTCATGACTTTGAACTGTTTCTGTAGAAATTAATCCACCCTCATTACTTAAATCAACAGGAGTAACAACAAGTTTAATCTTACCATTAATTCCATCAGGAGTATCAACTTTTACAGATAATTCTTCAACAATAGTATTCTTAAAATTCTTATTTACTGCGGTACCTATAGGAGTACCATCCATATAAAACCATTGATAACTAATCTTAGCATTAGGACTAATACCAATTAAATCCTTTATTTTAACATTAGTAAATGATTTCTTTTCATACCTAGTATTTCCATCAGGTGAAAAAGAAATTTCAGGTCCTGAATCAGAAATAGAACCATCACATAAAGTAAAATCAATTGAAGGAATATCATCACTAGTAGGTAAAAAAGTCTCATAACTATAATTATTATTAATCTTTCTAACTCTAACAAATATTTTATCTACAATAACTTTTTGATTAGAAAAATCTAATTCTTCAATAATTTTATTAGAAACAAGAGTTGTATAATATACATCAACACATCCAGTCTTTTGATGACCAAATAAGTCCATATCTTTAGAATCTGTATATAATTTAGCTCCAGATTCAATTATTTCACCATAAGATTCTAACTTTTTATTATTTAATTGACTAGTAACAACACTAATAACAGGTAAAGTTAATAATGTAACTATACCCAAAACAGTAATAGTAACTAATACTTCGACTAATGTAAACCCTTTATAATTTTTCATATTATACATCACCCTATCATATATTATTTTAACAAATTATTAATAATAATTAAATAAAAAAGAAGATAAAAATCTTCTTTTTTTAATAACCAATATCAAATGCATCATCTGATTTAACTACTTCTAATTTATAATCATAGAAATTAGTTTTATCAAGGATAATAGTCTTTTCCATATTAACACTATCTCCTGCTTTTAAACGATAGAAATTAAATGTTCTCTCTATACTACCATCTTCATCATTTTCATATAAAAACGTAAGTACTACTTGTCCATATTCAATTGGCTCTTTATCATCATTTGTTACTGTAAATGATACTTTGTATCCTTTAGAATCTCCTAATTCAACACCTTCAACAGTAGTTTCTTCTATTTTAACATTATCTATAGAAACACCATCTTTAGTATGTTTCTCATTTAATCGATATTCTTTTTCATTAACAGGTTCTTTAGGAGTATCTTTAGTAATAATACTAGAATATATTGCAACACCAATTAAAGAAAATGCAACAAATATTATAACTATTAATAATATTTTAATGAAATTCTTTTTCATTTTCTTTACCTCCTAAATTGGATATAGATACATTGCTGAAGACCAACGTGTATTACTATAACAATCTCCCCATCCAGATACATTCCAAGAACTAGAAGAGCCTAAATAACAAGCACAATGATCATACCAACGATCTCTACCACTATGTAGTGTATATCTCCATGTATCAGGTGGTCTCATCCAATATGGTCTAACTTTACCATAGTCAGCCCAATCCCAAGTACCAATCCAACATGAATCACCAGTCTCACGACCTCTTATCCAGATATATCCTCCACCATCATAAGCCCATGCATTCCAGTCATTATCAGCTTGGAAAGTAGCTCCATCACGCATTGTGAATGAAACTCCACATCCTCTAGAAGGACATTCTCTCATTGTTAAACCAGCATGATCTGAATAATCAGCAGTATTACTAACGTGGAATCTCTTATTAGGATCAGTCAATGTAATAACAGCATATAAATCTATAGAATTACTTAGAGAAATTACTTGTCCCTCAGAGAAATCTTTCCATGAATGTCCAGGATTCCAATTCCATCCTTGATAAGATAATACCCAATCATAATTATAAGAAGGACTAGTATCACTCCATCTATTTAATCTAGGGATAGAATCAACTGTTATATTACATGTAGACTCTTGATTCCATACATAGCATGTTTCTCCATCTGTCCAGTCACCAAACCATTCACCTTTATCACGGTGATAACGTATTGTATAACCACTATTCTTCTTCCAGATAGCATACAAAGTCTTAGGAGAATTAGCAGTATACCTAGTACCATAACCAGCATCATGAGAACTAGCATTTTCATTCCATCCAACAAATGTATAACCATCTCTTGTAGGTTTAGGTAAATCTAATGGTTGTCCATGAGTTTTCTTTAATACCTCATAATAACCAGTACCATTACCACCTAAAACAACATCATAAGTAACAGACTTCCATTGAGCATAAGCAGTAAATGTCTTATTCTCTAAAGTCATATTTGTTATATTAGCACCAGCATTATAATTATTAGAATCAATTTTCCATCCAGTAAATTCATAATCTTGTCTGCTAAAATTATTATTAGCTAAATTACAAGTAAATCCATAATAACAAGTAGTAGAAGCTACACTACCATTTCCACCATTTGCATTATAATTAATAACATATTTATTTGAAACAGATACTTGTACAGACTTAGTAGTACAATTTTCAGCTGTATCACATAGTTTAATAGAAGCATATCTAACTCCACTAGCAGTTAAAGTATGATTAGTTATAGTATTAAAAGTACCAGAACCACCATTCAAAGTAGTATCTAAAGTACCTTTACCAGACTTATTCCATGACCATACTTCCTTAGCAATACCAACATTATCAGTACTTCTAGTAAAATCAAAATAATATCCATAAGTCTTCCAATCATTAATTACTATATTACCGTTATTAGCACTAGCTAAAACTCCACCAGTCTTATTACCTCCACTTTCTTTATAAGCATCAATATTAACAATAGGAGCAGTATTATCTAACTTAAATTCATCACTTTGTACTGCATCTGTTGAAGGCATACTAATCTCATTAGTTAACTCAATAGGAGTTACAACCAATCTAATCTTTGCATTCATTCCAGTTGGAGTATCAACATTTAAAGATAAACTTTCAGCTACACTATTCTTAAAATTATGAGTAACTTCAGTACCTATAGGAGTACCATCAACATAAAACCATTGATATTTAATCTTAGCATTTGGACTAATTCCAAACATATCGTCTATATTAATAGTTGCAGTTGCCTTCTTCTTCCAATTAGTACCATTAGGAGTAAAAGTAATTCTAGGACCAGAATCAGAAATAGATCCCTCACATAAATTAAAATTAATATCTGCAATATTATCACTTGTAGGAAAGAATGTTTCATAACTATAATTATCATTTACTTTTTTAACACGTACAAAAATCTTATCAGTAATAATATTTTGTTTAGAAAAATCTAACTCATCAATAACTTTATTAGATACCAAAGTATTATAGTAAATATCTACACAACCTACAGTTTGATACCCAAATAAATCAAGATCATGTGCATCAGTATAAACCTTAGCTCCACTCTCAATAGTATTCTCATAAACATTTAACTTTTTATTATTTAGTTGACTAGAAACAGCGCTTATAACTGGTAATGCTATTACAGTAACAATACCTAATACAGTAATAGTTACAAGCATCTCTACTAAAGTAAAACCTTTTTGTTTTCTCATCATCACACTCATCACCCTACCATAAAATAATTCTATCAAAAAAAAAGGAAATAATAAATAATTATTTCC
>JAUNMV010000009.1 GCA_030531695.1 Bacilli bacterium
ATATATAATCTCTTCTTTGTACCATTAGTATCTATTATTATATTTCCCTTATCTTTAATAGTATTATTTATACCAGTATTAACTCCAATATATAATATATTAACTAGTATATTAGAAAATATATCTATCTTATTAACTAATATAACTATAGGTAAATTTATATTTAAAAGATTAAATATATTTATATATATTCTATTATTTATAATTATCTATATCTTAATAATAATTCTAAATAAACATAAAAAAGACTATTTAAAATACATATTCTTAGTATTAATAATTATCTATATAATCCCACCCTTAATTAGTAGCCCATCATTATATATGATAGATGTTGGCCAAGGGGAATCTATAATACTAGTAGATAAGAATAAAACAATACTAATAGATACAGGAGGACTAAGTAGTTATAGTGATAATTCATGGAAAAGTACTAGTAAAAGTTACTCTATTGTAAGAAGCAAAACAGTTCCTTTACTTAAATCTTTAGGAGTTAAAAAGATTAATAATATTATTCTCACTCACGGAGATTTCGACCACTTAGGAGAAACTCTAAATCTATTAAAGTATTATAAAGTAGATACTATAGTCATTAATTCAAATTATAAAAATTACTTAGAAAGAAAAATAATAGATAAGCATAAAAATGTAGTTATAGGGTATGAAGGTTATGAAATAAATCTAAATAGTATAAATCTAATCCAATTAAATGAAGATTTGAATGATGAGAATGATTCGAGTCAAATCTACTATGTAACATATAAAGATAAAAGTATATTACTAACAGGAGATGCATCAATTAAATCAGAAAAACTGTTACTAGAAAAATATAATATAGGTCATATAGATATCTTAAAGGTAGGGCATCATGGATCAAAAACATCTACTTCAGTTGAACTATTAGAAAATACTACTCCAAATATTGCATTAATATCATGCGGATTAAATAATAAATTTAATCATCCAAATATTGAAACAATTAATAAATTAAATAAATATAAAATAAAGTATTATAGAACGGACTTGCAAGGAACAATAAAAGTGAACTTAGAAACATTAGACGTAAAATCTAATATTAAATAAAAAAACAATAGAATAACCTAATACAATGATATAAAATTAATTTATAAAGAATAGGAGTAATGAGTATGGCAAAGAAAAAAGTAAAAGGTAACGGAACTATAGAAATAATATTAGGATTAATACCATTTATTATTATATTACTATTTGCGATATCTACAGGAATAAAAGGAATAGGCTTTGCGCCAGGAGGGGATAGAACATATGGCTTAGAAGCTATTTTATTTACGTTGGTAATAGTATTAGTATTTGCCAGAGCTTACCCATATATATCAATTCCAATTTTAGGATTATCAATATTCTTCTTATATAGAGGAATAAAAAAGAGAAAAGAATTTTATCAAAACAATCCAACAAAAAAACGTTCTTAATAGAATGTTTTTTTATTTATATAAAATTGAATTAAATAAAATATTTTGATAAAATTGATAATATAGGATAACTATGAGGAGATGATAAAATTGAGAAAAAGAACTTATAAAAAATCAATTATCATTGTCCTTATTTTGTTTATAACTATAGGTTTTGCCTATCTTTCAACAACCTTAAATATAAATGGAGCAGTAACATTTAGAGAAAATAATTGGGATATCCATTTTGAAAATCTTACAATAGTTAGTGAAGATGTAGAATATACATCATTAGAAATAGATAGTAATAATACAACTACAATTAATGCATCTATTAATTTTAAAGAACCTAGTGAAATATTTGAATATACAGTAGATGTAGTTAATGCTGGTGGAGTAGATGCCTTATTTGATTCAATCACAAATAATCTAACTTCTACTAATCAAGAGTATATATCAGTAGATGTAAAATACAATGATGGATCAACAATTAATCAAAATGATTTATTACGTATGGGTCAATCTAAAAGAATAAGAGTAAAAATAATTTATAACTATGATATAGATGATTTACCAACTATATCACAAACAAGTGTGACAACTACTATAAATTATGTAAATGTTAATTTAAGAAACATATCTTATGATAGAAAAGTATGGAATTATGAATTTACCGGATATGAACAAACTTTTATAACTCCCAAAACAGGAACTTACAAAGTTGAACTATGGGGAGCAAACGGTGGATCATATGTTAATTATCCATCGGGAAAAGGAGCATATGTTAGTGGAAATATAGAATTATCAAAAGGAAACAAGTTTTATGTAGTAGTTGGGAATAAGAGCGCATTTACTACTGGTTCTTGTTATGAAACTAATAAAAATGCAACATATAATGGTTCATTATCTGGTGGATGTTCTATAGGCGGAGGGGCCACAGATATAAGAATCGTAAAAGGTAATGTTTGGTATGATAGTCAATCACTTGCTTCTAGAATTATAGTGGCAGCTGGTGGTGGCGGAGGATTAAATTATTATAATGAAGAAACAGGAGAACCAGGTTCTGGAGGCGCTGGTGGTGGAATTAGAGGAATAGATGGAATAGGAAAAAATCCTAATTTAACAAATGCATCTCCAGGAAAAGGTGCAACACAAACAAAATACAAATTTGGATATTTCCCAAATAATTCAACTAGTACTGGTGGCGGAGGATATTACACAGGACAAGGTGGATATGGTGGAAATGCTGGTGGTGGATCATCATTCATATCTGGTTATAAAGGATGTATCGCAATAACTGCAGAAGATGATTTAACCCCAATTTGTGTAGAAGAAACAGATCCTGAAGATCAAGATATATCTTGTTCTTATCATTACTCAGGATATAGATTTACTAATGGAGTAATGATTCCTGGTAATGAATCAATGATAGATCCAGATGGCACAACAGTAACAGGACATTCTGGTAATGGATATGCAAGAATTACATTAATAGATTAATCTAAGGAGAAACCATGAGAAAGAAAAGAAGAACATTTCTTATAATCGCAACTATAATACTATTTATTAGTATTGGTTTTGCTGTGCTTTCAAGTAGTGTTTCTATTAATGGTTTATTTAATTTTACTAATAACTCTTGGAGTATAGTATTCAAAAATGTAGTAGTAGATGATACTAGTGTTACAAAAACTGCTCCTACAATTAATCAAGATGAAGATACTATTACTTTTAGTGCAGAACTTAATAAACCTGATGATTATTATAGTTTTAATGTAGATGTAGAAAATAATTCTACATTAGACGCTATGTTAGGTAGTATTACAGTAACTGGTATAACTTCACAATATTCAGATTATTTAGATTGTATAGTAACTTATTCTAATGGGGTTACTCCACATACTAATGATATTTTATATAAAACAGCAAGAGTTACTTTTAATATTAAATTACTTTATAAAGATATAACAGCTAGTCAAATACCAGCAAATACTTTAAGCCCTACAGTATCTATCACAATTAATTATAGACAAGCAAATAATAATGCAGTATTTGTAACTGATACAAATCATTGGAATTTTGATTATACTGGTACTCCACAAACATTTACTCCAATAAGAAATGGTAACTATAAAGTAGAACTATGGGGAGCACAAGGTGGACTAAAAGATAATAATGACACTGTTCCAGGAAAAGGAGCTTATGTTTCTGGAAAAATTAATTTATTAAAAACTGATACATATCATGTCTATGTAGGACAAAATAATAATATTGCTCAAGAACCTTCATTTAATGGATGTATTAGTTCAACAGCTAATGGTACACCTGGAGGCGGAGCAACAGATTTAAGAATGAGTACCTCTACAAACTGGTATGATTTTGATTCTCTAAAGACCAGAGTAATAGTAGCTGCTGGAGGCGGAGCGTCAACAAGAGATCATGATTATCCATCAAGCCCAGCAGGTGGATTATATGGATATACTCATGCGGGAAGTTCAGGAAAAAGTTTAAAGACTGCAGCTACTCAAATAAGTCCAGGTAGAGATACAGGTTCAACTTATTCACCATTATCAAATGGTTCCTTTGGTATAGGATCTCCTACAGGAGCAACAGGAGGATCAGGATACTTTGGAGCTGCTGGTGGTAGATGGATAGATGGTGGAGGCGGTGGAGGTTCTTCCTTCATATCAGGACATGCTGGATGTGTCGCAATAGCTGAGTCATCTACAGAAAACAATATTACTTTTAAAACTGATACAAATGAAGTTGCTTGTAACAGTAATACTTCAGCTACTTATAATAGTTCAGGGTATAATACAGATCCAAAATGTAGTATTCACTATAGTACCAAAGTATTTACTGATACAGTTATGATAGATGGTAAAGGATACAGTTGGACAACTGTAAAGGCATCAACCCCAACTGGTATGCCTAATAAGAATGGTATAGGTACTGTTATGGGTAATACTGGTAACGGTTTTGCTAAAATTACATTGATTAGTTAAAGAATATGTTGTAGTATAAAACATATTCTTTTTATATGTAATTTTTATGTATAGATATGGACTTTTATTTATAATTTTGTTACATTATTTTTAGGTGGTGGGAAGAATGGAAAATATTGAAAATGTAATTGATAAAGTAGATGAAACTTCCCTTGCACATTCTTTTTATGACGCTTGTAGCGATAAAGTTTTTAAAGATTATATAGACGGTTTAAATATTGAAGAATCCATTCTTATGAAATATACATCTTCCTTACAAGATGCTTTTTTAGAGTGTAAAAATTGTAAGAAATGTAAAGGATTAGATACTTGCAAAAATGAAAATAAAGGATATGTATATACTCCTAATAAAATGAAAAATACAATTAACTTTTCATATGATGCGTGTGAATATGAAAAAGAAAGAATCAAAAGTGATGCATACAAAGACAATCTAGACTTATTTGAAATGCCACTAGATATTCAAAATGCAACATTTAAAGATTTATATAAAGGCTCTAGAAGTAGAATACCAATACTTAATTACTGTAAAGAGTTTATGACTAAGTATTTAAAAGGTGAAAGAGTAAAAGGAATTTACTTAACAGGATCTTTTGGATCCGGAAAAACATACTTAATCGCAGCACTATTTAATGAATTAGCTAAAAAAGATATTAAAAGTGTATCAGTTTATTTTCCAGACTTTTTAACAAGTCTAAAATCATCATTTAATACAAATTTTGGTGAAAGAATTAATTATATAAAAAAGGTTCCCTTATTACTACTAGACGATATAGGAGCAGAGAACTGCAGTAACTGGTCAAGAGATGAAATATTAGGTCCAATACTACAATATAGAATGGACAATCACTTACCAACTTTCTTTACTTCTAATCTGACACTAGAAGAATTAGAATCAGCCTTATCTATAACATCAAGTGGAGTAGATAAAGTAAAGGCTAGAAGGATAATTGAAAGAATAAAACAATTAACCGAGACATTAGAACTAATTAGTGAGAGTAGGAGGGATTAATGATGGAGTTACTAGAAGATATATTACAAGATTCAATTAAAGGTAAGAGAGATAGACTGGGCAATGCCGAGCTATCTTTCTATGCCAAAGATGACTGTAATGTATTTATTAGTACTCTTTTTCATTGTCTACAAGAAATAGTAGAAAAGTATCCAGATACATATGATTTATATGATGCTGAATTATTCTTTGATTATGTAAGATTTATAAGAGATAATAATGATGAATTTGATGAAGAAAATTTTAAGAAAAAAGTGGCAAAAATAAATAAAAAGATAGATTATATAATTAAAGAAAAATTAAAGAATAAAAAGAAACGTATTAAAGAATTAACAATCTTTAAAGAAGAACTAGATGAATTTAAAAGTTATATTACAAATAAAGATAATTTAGAAACAGATTTTATTAATTATTTATTAGAGTCTCCTAGAAATATTAAATATATAGATATGGTATTTGAAAAAATGCCAGATGTTATGCAGATAAAAGATGAAAGAGGATCATCATTATTTAGTAATATTATTGAAAGATATTTTACTGCTATAGATAAAGAAGAAGCAAATGATATAGCTTATTATAAAAATTTATTACTATTAATGAATACTAAAAGAGAATTCAAAATATTAGAAAAGGATAAAAAGAGGATTCTTACTGATATTTATAATAAAGTAAATAGTTTAGCTAGTGATAAAAAGAAAGCTAAAAGTAATACAACTAAATTAAAAGCTTTAGAAGATTTAAAAAATATAATTAAGCCTCAAGTTAGTAAAAAGATAGCTCTAAATGATATAGCAAAAAAATATAACATAGATATTAATTTTAAAAGTAATGTAATTGATACTGTTAAAAATCATAAGATTGAATTAAATAAAGATAATTATCCCGATAGAAGATTTATTAAAGATTATGTATTATCAATTGATGGAGAAGATTCTATTGAAATAGATGATGCATTGAGTTGTACTAAGTTATCTAATGGACATTATTTATTAGGCGTACATATAGCATCTATATTAGGTTATTTTGATTATGCTTCCGATGTTGTACAAACAGCATTTGATAGAGTTCATTCTATTTACTTACATAATAAAGTAAAAGGTAGTGAAGGGATGATTCCAATATTTCCACTAGACTTTTCAGCAAACTATGGATCTTTACTAGAAGGACAAGATAGATTAACAAGAAGTTATTTATTTGAAATAGATAAAAAAGGAAATATTGTTAAAGAAGAATTTGTTAAGTCTATAATTAATAATAATAAACAAGCTACTTATGATGAGATAAATGATGTAATAGAAAATGGTAGTAGTAATGAAGAATTAAATAATACAGTTAAAAATCTTAATGAAGTAACGAAGTTATTAAGAAAAAAATATAAATCAAATGAAATATATGAACTTATTAAAGAGAATAATGATGATTCATCTGAATTAAAAGTTAAAAGAAAAGGTTCTCAAGAAATAGTTTATAGAGCTATGACTTTAACTGGTAATAGAGTTGCTAATTACTTTGCTGATAATAATTATCCATGTTTATATAGAGTACATAATGTACCTGAAAAATTAAATGAAAAGATTGAATCATTAGTAAATAGTTTAGTAGATAACTATGGAGGAGATCAAAAAGAAAAACTATATAAACTTGTAACAGAAATATATCCTAAAAGTACATATGATTTAAAAGGATCGCATACAGGTTTAAAATTAGACCATTATTGTCACTGTACATCAGGACTTAGAAGAAGTGCAGATATAATGGTAGAACATGCCTTAGAGATATGTCATGATAAAACACCTACAGTAGAAGAATTAGCAGATCTACACATAGAAATATTAGAAAAAAGAGATATTATAAAAGAAAAAGAAGATGCTCTAGATTGGTTTGTAGGAGATGTTAATAAGTCACTTAGAATGAAGAAGTTCTAAGGGCTTTTTATTTGACATAAAAACTCAACTAATGTATAATATACTCCGTCTTAAGGAGTGATATACGTGAATAAGCGTGAACTTTATGAATTTAAAAGTAAATGCATACTCATGGTTTCAGTAATCTTAATACTAGTATCAGTAGTTTTAACATCAAATAGTGTAATTTCTATTGAGAACTTTGAATTAACTACAATTAACATAAAAGAAATGGCTACTGCTAGTGTTGCATTAAAAACTGGAGAAGTCACTGATAAAAAGAAAAAATTAATTGAAGTAACAGATACTGAAGTTGCAAAAGAAGAAAAGAAAGAAACAGAAGTAAGAAATCTTTCTGCTACTACAAGAACGTGGTATCTACCTACAGAATATGGAACTATTTCACAATATCCAAGCTATTACCATGTAGCTTATGATATTACTTCTCCTAGAGGAAGTAATGAAGTTGTATATCCTGTAGCTGCAGGTGTCATATCTAGTATATATACAGATAATGCAGGAGCATTAATAGTAACAGTAAGACATAATATTGATGGATTGGTTTTTACATCTCAATATGTCCATTTATCAAGATATGCAGATATTTATGTAGGACAAGAAGTAACACCATTTACTCCATTAGGATGGATGGGTACAACAGGATGGTCTACGGGAGTACATCTACATTTAGCATTAATGGATTGTAACTTATTTGGTGGAACAGATATGTGCAGTGATTTAGGTGGATGGATCAATTATCAAAAAATAAAATATCAACAAGGATTCACTGGATTAGGTAATGCTATGGATGTACCATATCAGTGGTATAGCCGCTAAAATAAAAAATATTTACAAAAAACTAACTTAATGATATTATAAGTTTGTACAAGAAATGCATAGACAAAGGATACGATTGATAAGGACAATCTTTTAAGAGAATTTGTGGTTGGTGTAAACAAATAAGACCCTTATGGATTACTACCTTTAGAGCAGAACATAATAGAGTTCCGGCAGTAGCCGTTATCAATAAGTAAGTAAAACCGAGGATGGTACCGTGCTTATGCACTCCTATATATTTTTTGTATATGGGAGTTTTTTTGTATAATGGAGGTATTTTTTATGGCAGTAACTGAAAAAAGCAATTTAAACTATGATGATATCTTAAGATATCAAGCTCTTAAATATCATGAAATGTTTGAACCGGATCAGGAAAAAAGGAAGGAAATATCTAGATTAGTAAGAACAATTGAAACGGAGAAAAACGAATCAAGAAATAAACAAAAAGATTTAGATGAAATGTTCGATAGCAATTCTATATCAAATGATGAAACAGTTGAAATTACAGGAGGAAGAGTCAAATGATAAATATAAAAGAAGATGAAAGGTTGGATAAGCTGAATCACTCTTGTGCTCATCTTTTAGCTCAAGCAGTACAACACCTTTATCCACAAGCAAAATTTTGGGTAGGGCCTTCAATTGAAGAAGGCTTCTATTATGATATTGATTTAGGAGATACAACTCTTACAGAAGAAGATTTACCAACAATTGAAAGAGAAATGAAAAAATGTTCTAAATCAGCTAAAAATATAATTAGAAGAGAGTTATCAAAAGAAGAAGCTTTAGATATGTTTAAAGATGATCCATATAAGATGGATTTAATATCTAGAATGGATGAAAATGAAACAGTAATTAGTTGTTATTCACAAGGAGATTTTACTGATTTATGTAGAGGACCTCATGTTGATAATACTAAAGAAATTAAATACTTTAAATTATTAAAAGTTTCTGGTGCATACTGGAAAGGTGATGCAAAAAATAAGATGCTTCAAAGAATCTATGGTATAGCATTTGATAATGAAGAAGATTTAAATGCTCACTTAGAAGCTTTAGAAGAAGCAAAACAAAGAGATCATAGAAAATTAGGAAAAGACTTAGGAATATTCATGTTTGCTGACTTAGTTGGTAAAGGATTACCTATGTGGTTACCTAATGGATTTATAGTAAGACGTACATTAGTAGATTATATTATGGATAAAGAAATATCTTTAGGATATCTACATGTAATGACTCCATCATTAGGAAATGTTGATTTATATAAAACATCAGGTCACTGGGATCATTATAAAGATGATATGTTCCCAGCAATGGAATTAGATGATGAAGCCTATGTACTACGTCCAATGAACTGCCCACATCATATGATGATGTTTAAAAATGATCTACATTCTTATAAGGATTTACCTATTAAGATTGCAGAAATCGCTAATGACTTCAGATATGAAGCAAGTGGAGCAGTATGTGGTATTGAAAGAACTAGAGCATTTACTCAAAATGATTCACATATATTCTGTAGACCAGATCAAATTAAATCAGAATTTAAATCAGTTATTAATTTAATTCTAGATGTATATAAAGATTTTGGATTTACTGATTATAAGTTTAGATTATCTTTAAGAGATAAGAATGATACTGAAAAGTATTTTGGTAATGATGAATTATGGGAAAAGAGTGAAAAAGCACTACGTGAAGTATTAGCTGAAGTAGGAGCAGATTTCTATGAAGCTGAAGGAGAAGCTGCATTCTATGGACCTAAACTAGATGTACAAGTGAAATCAGCAATAGGACATGATGTAACATTATCTACTGTACAATTAGATTATCAATTACCTGAAAGATTTGAATTAACATACATTGATGAAAATGGAGAAAAAGTTCGTCCAGTAGTTATCCATAGAGCAATCTTAGGATCTCTAGATAGATTTATAGCATTCTTACTAGAAGAAACAAAAGGAGCATTCCCATTATGGTTATCTCCAGTTCAAGTAAAAGTTATTCCAGTAAATGCAGAATATCAAGGAGAATATGCTAAAGAAGTATATGAATTATTAAGAAAGAATAATATTAGAGTAGAATTAGATGATAGAAATGAAAAATTAGGATATCGTTTAAGAGAAGCTCAAACTATGAAAATTCCATATACTTTAGTATTAGGAGATAACGAAAAAGATAATAAAACTATTAGTTATAGATTATTCAGTAGTAAAGACACAACAACAGTTTCACAAGATGAATTTATAGAATTACTAAAGAAAGAAATTAGTAGTAAAGAATTAAGAAAGTAGTAATACTTTCTTTTTTTTTATATAAAATTATGGTATATTTTTTATATGGTAAGGTAGTGATGGTATGAAAAAAAATAAAGGTTTCACAATGGTTGAACTACTAGCTGTAATTGTAATATTAGGAGTGTTATCTGTTATTTCAGTAGCAGCTGTTTTAGGTATAATAACAAAAGCTAAAGAAAAGTATTATAAAACACAAGAAAATAATATGGTTATGGCAGCTCAAAGTTATTTAAAAAACAATAATAAAGCTCAACCTAAAGTAAGCGGACAATTAGTTAAAATTAATCTAGAAAAACTAAGTTCTGCTAAATATATTGATAAGGTCGTTGACTATAAAAAAGAAGAATGTAGTGGAACAGATAGTTATGTAAATGCCTTTAAGTATGAGGATAATATTTACTATACTGCTCATTTAAAATGTCCGAATTATGAAACTAATGATTCTATATATACTTCAAATTTATCAATCACTGCTTCATTCTTAGGTGATGATGAACATCTTAATGCTTCAGCAGTAGATATTAATATAAAAGATACTAAGACAGGTGATGATATACCTGAAGGAATTGTTTCTTATCAATATAAAATATATTTAGATGGAGAATTAAAATATACATCAGATATATTTAATGCAAAGAGATCAACAGAAGTAAATAAAAATGTAAAATTAACTCCATATGTACCTGGAGTAGTAAAAATATCAATATCAGCAACTAATATGAATGGTGCTACTTTAACTAAGTCATTTACAAAATCATATGAAGATAATACTGCACCTACATGTACACCATTAAGTGGAGAATCTACAACATGGAGTGAAGGAACTAGAATTGTAACAGTAAAATGTGATGATGGAAGTGGATCTGGTTGTAAAAGAGATACTTATACATATGAATTTACTGGAGATGTAAAAGTAGGAAAAATAGCAGTAGAGGATAAAGCAGGAAATAAAGGTAAATGTAATGTTAATGTATATATTGATAATTATCCTCCTGTAATTAAATTAAGAGCTTATAAGAAAAAAGCTGGTTCACTTCAAGCTGAAGGTGGAGTAGCTAATAATATAGAAACTAAAAAGAAAGAACCAATTAAAGAATTAACAATTACAAAAGATGCAGTAAATGGTTGGTTAAATAAGGCAAAGTGGCCAAACGGAGTATACTTTGAATTAGATTATTCTGATATAGATAAAGTTACTAAGATAGAGTGGAATTGGAATGCAGTAAATCTTCCATCTACTGCTTCTAACTTATATACAGTAAGTAATATCGCAACACAAACTCCAAATGATGCATCAGGTACTGTAAAAGAAAAAGTAGAATATGATGGATATAGATATGGTGAGATAATTGCAACTGATAATCTAAATCATAAGTCAGTTATTAAAGTAAGAGTACCACTTGATAGAATTAAACCTGAAATGCCAACAGTTGGTGAATCAACAGACTGGATTAAAGGTACAAGAGATTTCACAATTAATTGTTCTGATACAATAAGCGGATGTCAAACTCCTCCAGGAAATCAAAGTATAAATACAACTACAAAGACTAAATCATATACTGTAAAAGATAATGCTGGTAATGCTTATACAAAAGATGTAAATGTATTTGTAGATAATACAAAACCAAAATGTGGTAATATAACAGGTCAAGATACAAAATGGTTAAATACAAGTAGATATATCAAAGTAAAATGTAGTGATGATGAAAGTAAATGTTCAAAAGATGAATTTGATAAAACATTTAATACAACTATTCAAGTTGGACAAATAACAATATCTGATAAAGTAGGAAATACAAGAGACTGTGATGTTAATGCTTATATTGATAAAGAGTTACCAGTAGTAACTACAACAGCTAAGAATGCTTCATCTAATAACTTAACAATTAACTTATCAGATAATATTGAATTAGCAGGATATGCCATAACAACAACAGAAACAGAACCATCTAGTTGGACATCTTTAACAGGCAAGACATTTACTAAAACATTTACTAAAGATACAGGAACATATTATGTATATGTAAAAGATAAAGCAGGAAATGTATCACATAAATCACAATATGTATTAAAAATGGATCCACCAACTTGTTCAATTTCACTAACAGGTACAAAGAGTGGAGACTGGTATACATCAGAAGTAAAAGTAAAGATGACTACATCAGGTACAATAGCTCAAAAAGGATTAGATACAACACAAAATTCTGTAAATAATAAAACAGAAGTTACACATACATCAAGTACTTCTTCAGTGACATATTATGGATATGTAAAAAATGCTGCAGGTGATAATTCATGTAGTAAAACATTTAAAGTAGATAGAGGTCCATCTAAGCCAAGTATTAATCTAAATGGTTATGGTAGTGGAAACTGGACTAATCAAGACGTAACAATATCAGCATCTACTTCATCACACTTTGATATCAAAACATGGCAATATTCACATGATAAGAATGGATGGAGTACAGGTATCCAAGATTGGGGAGCTCATTATGGTACTGGTCATAAATCAATTAGTTCAAAGATAACATGGGATGGACAATGGACATTCTATGTAAGAGCAATAGATGAAAATGGTATAGCTTCACCTGCATCAGATTCATTTGTATTGAGAGTGGATAAAACTCCTCCAAGATATGTTTCAGTAGCTCCATATTGTGGAAACTACTGGTGCTTAGAGCCTAGACATCATGCTTACGTACATTTATATTTCCAAGATACAGGATCTGGAATAGCTAGAAGATATGTTGAATGGTGGGATAGTGATTACGTATATAATCATTTAACAAGTGATGCTAATTTCGGAGGAAGTACAGAAGTTCTAGAAGATGTGCTAGATGCAGTAGGAACTTGGCAAGCATTTGAACATAAACTATGGGATGTTGCAGGAAACTATAATGAATGGATAGATCACAATGTAGCAATTAACTGTGGAACATATCCATGTTAAAAGGATGGTGAATATGAAAAAAAAGATAATTTTATTGGTCTCAATAATCGCAATACTATTTATTATAGTAGGAATAATATTAATGAATGGTAGTCAAAGTAAGAAACCAGAAAAGCAAGTAATAAAAAAGATGGATATCGATGAAGAACAAGTGTTTAAAGATGAAGTAATTCCAAAAATTTCTTCATTAGATGCCAATCTATATGATAAATATCCAATAGAAGATATAGATAAATTAGATAATGTAACTAAAACTAAATTCTTATTAGATATTTTATATTCACCATCAAAAGAAATAACTGTAAAACAAGTAGAAAATGAATCTAAAAAGTATTTTACTAATTATCAAATAGTTAAAAAAGATATAAAAGATGGAAAAGTAGTAGCTTATAAGTATGAAAATAATAAATATACAAAAGGAACAACAGTAGGTAATAGATGTACTTTAAAAACAAGTATTACTTCTAAAAAGAAAGTAGATAGTAATTATATAGTTAAAAGTAAATATTACTATATAAGTGGTAAGAAAAATAGTGTTGAAGATTTAGATGCAACAATCAAAATTTTTAAATCTTTAGAAGATTGTAAACAAGATAAATCTGAAATATTTACTACTACTAGTAAGACTATTGGAATTACAGAAGAAGAATATAAATCAAATGAAGATAAATTTGCTACATATACCTATGAAATATCTAAAGACTATAAAATTAAAAGTATTAAGAGTGAGTAAAATCACTCTTTTTTATTTTAATTTAGTAATTGTGGAAAAAAATAAAATAAGTTATAATATAGAAATATTTTTTTTGTAAATAAGTTGTAAAAATTGTGGATTTTTCAAAAGACTATATTTACAAGGAATACATATTTAGCTATATTATAATTAAGCAGTGGTAAATGATGGTAAAATGTGGGGGATTTATATGTTTACAGGTGAATATCATCATTCGGTAGATGAAAAAGGTAGATTAGTACTACCTTCTAAGTACCGTAATGAATTAGGAGAAAAATTTGTAATTACAAGGGGAATAGAGCATTGTCTATATGTCTATTCTATTGATAGCTGGAATGATATCACTAATAAACTTAATTCCTTACCGTTTACTAAAAAAGACGCCAGAGAGTTCACTAGATTTTTTCTATCAGGTGCTACTGTGGCAGAATTTGATTCTCAAGGTCGTGTAAATATTACCTCCCCACAACTTTCTTATGCAGACATAGAAAAAGAATGCGTAGTAGTAGGCGTAGGAAACAGATTAGAAATCTGGGCCATTGAGAATTGGAATACTTTTATGGATTCTGCATTTAAGAACATGTCTGATATAGCTGAAAATTTATTTAACGAGAGAGTGATAGAATGAAGGAAAAACATATAAGTGTGCTTCTAGAAGAATCCATTACTTCATTGAATATCAAAGAAGATAGTACTATTGTAGATTGTACTTTAGGTTATGGAGGGCATAGCAGCAAAATATTGGCAGAAGTTAAGAAGGGGTTCTTATTCGCCTTTGACCAAGATAGTGAAGCAATTCGGCATAGTACCGATCGTTTATCTAAGATCGGTACTAACTTCACTATTATTAAGAGCAATTTCGTTCATTTAAAAGAAAGATTAAATGAATTAGGAGTAGAAAAAGTCGATGGTGTATTATTTGATTTAGGTGTATCTTCTCCACAACTAGATGATAAAGAAAGAGGATTTTCTTATCATGAATATGCAAGACATGATATGAGAATGGATCAAAGTCAAAAACAAATTGCTTATGAAGTAGTAAATAACTATTCAAAAGAGGATTTAGCTAGAATATTTCTAAAATATGGAGAAGACAAATTTTCTAATAATATAGCTAAGAAAATAGTAGAGTATAGAGAACATAAAAAGATTGAGACAACATTAGAATTAGTTGAAATAATAAAGACAGCTGTACCTATGAAATTTAGAATTGATAAACATCCAGCACGTCAAATATTTCAAGCTATAAGAATTGAAGTAAATAAAGAATTAGATGTAATAGAACCTGCATTAGAACAAGCTACTAGTATGTTAAATATTGGTGGTAGAGTAGCAGTAATTACATTCCATTCTTTAGAAGATAGATTAGTAAAAAATTATTTTAAAGAACTAACAAAAATTGATGACAAAGTAAGAGGGCTTCCTAATATACCCGAAGAATATTTACCTGATTTTAAATTAGTAGTAAATAAAGCTATTGAGCCATCAGTTGAAGAATTAGAAAATAATCCAAGAGCTAGAAGTGCCAAACTTCGAGTAATTGAAAGAATAAAATAAAAAGAAAAAAGGGTGATAATATGAAAAGAAAAACTAAAGTAAAGAAGAAGATTAAAATGACACCATTTGAAAAAGTACTTTATTTTGTTGCGGCAGTAGCATTAGTATTATCACCAGTATCACTAGTTTTTTCTAAAGCAACTTTATCTCAAATAAATTTTGAGGTAGAAAAACAAAAGAAAGCAATAGCAGAACAAAAGAAAACTAATGAATCTTTAAATATGGCAATTAATGAATTGGCATCACTTTCAAAGATTCAAGAGGTTGCGCAAGAACAAGGTTTAAGCTATAATAATAGTAATATTAAGACTATAACAGAAGATGAGATAGTTGAAGATAATACTGATAACTAGTGACAATAGGGTGTGATTAAATTGAGCAAGAAAAGAAAAAATAACATTCATTACAGTGTTTTAATAATCTTAATTGCTCTTTTTTTATTTGGTCTAATGATTTTTAGACTATGTGAACTAGCATTATCAGATGAAATAGATGGAACAAACTTAAAAGAATTAAAAGCTCAAAGAACTACACGTACTAATATAATTCAAGCTAAACGTGGAACAATATATTCTGGTAATAACGATATATTAGTACAAACAGTAACATCATATAAATTAATTGCTCATCTTAATTCAGACAGAACAATAAATCCAAACAATCCTCAACATGTAGTTGATAAAGAATATACTGCGAGAGAATTAGCAACTGTAATAGATATGTCTTATGAAGATATTTTGTATTTATTGAATAAGGATAAAGATGGTATAAAACAAACTGAATTTGGAAAAGCTGGTAGAGGATTAAGTGAAATAACTAAAAAGAAAATAGAAGAATTAGAACTACCTGGAATAGATTTTGAAGAAAGCTTTAAAAGATATTATCCAAAAGGAGATTTTGCATCCTATACAATTGGGTATGCTAAAACACAAGATGATGGAACAATAAAAGGTGAGATGGGTATTGAAAAATACTATGATGATTTATTATCTGGTGAAGATGGATATTTAAAATATCAAAAAGATTTAAGAGGTTATCAAATAGCTGGAACACCGGTTATTAGAAAAGAAGCTGTTCAAGGAAATGATATTTATTTAACTATTGATAGTAATATTCAATTCTATGTAGAACAAGCAATTAAAAAAAGTAATGAAACATATAATTGGGAATGGTTCCATATGACAGTAGCAGATGCTAAAACAGGAGCAATTCTTGCTACTGCTAACTCTCCATCATTTGATCCTAATTATAGAAATATAACTAATTATTTAGATATATTAGTATCATCCCCATATGAACCTGGAAGTACTATGAAGACTTTTACTTATATGGCTGCTATGGAAAATGGAGTCTATAATGGTGATGAAACATATGAGTCTGGTACATTTGTTACTAGTGATGGTACAGAAATAGGTGACTGGAATCGTAATGGATGGGGTACTTTAACATTTGATAAAGGTTATGCTTATAGTAGTAACGTTGCTGTTATAAATATTATTAATAGACATATGAATAGTTTAATGTTAAGACAATATTTAAAACTATTAGGATTTGGTAAAAAGACAAAGATATCACTTCCTAGTGAAAGTAAGGGTAATCTAGAATTTAAGTATGAAACAGAGATTTATAATGCTGGATTTGGACAAGGTATTACTATAACTCCGATTCAAATGATTCAAGCAATGACTTCACTAACTAATGATGGTATGTTACTTAAACCATATATAGTTAGTAAAATAGTTAATCCAGAAACTGGAGAAGTAATATTAGAAAATAAAAGAGAAGAAATAGAACGTGTAGCATCAACAGCTACAGTACAAAAAATGATTTCATTAATGGATGATTGTGTTAATGGAATAGGTAATACAGGAGCTAGGTTCAGAACAGAAGGTGGAGAACTAATAGGTAAGACTGGTACTTCACAAATAGCTGATGAAAAATCAGGTGGTTATATTGCTGGAGAAGAAAATGTAATTACATCATTCTCTGGAGTATATCCAAAAAGTGATCCTCAAATAATTATCTATGTAGCTGCTAAGAAACCTACTGGAGGAGATCAAAAAGCAATCTCAATTCCGGTAAAAGAAGTAGTACAAAATGTATCAAAATATTATGGTAATCAAGATACTAAAGCAGCTTTAGTATTAGTAAAAGATTATAAAGTAGATAACTTTATAAATAAAAAAGTAGATAAAGCTAAAACTACTTTAGAAAGTAATGGAATAAATTACATTTTAATTGGTAATGGAACAAAAGTAATAAAACAAACTCCTGAAGCAAATACAAAAGTTACAAATAAAGATACAGTTTATTTAATAACTAATGATCCTAATTTAACCATCCCAGATGTTACTGGATTATCTAGTAAAGTAGCTAAGTCTTTATTAGAACAATTAGGATTAAAAGTAAAATTAGATGGAACAGGTTATGTAACTAGTCAATCTATCGCACCATATACTGCTATTACTACAGGACAAGAGATAATACTAGTATTAAATCCTAAGTTTCAATAATAGGAGGTAATTATGAAAAAGATAAATATTAGAAATTTAATAATTACATTATTATGTATTACAGTAATTATATTAGCTGTAGGATATAGTGTTCTTGCTATAAAGTTAGATGCTTATAAGAATAGAAAAGATTCTTTTGAAGTGTTAATTACAGATGTATCAGAAGAAGGATCTGTTAAAGAAGGTAAAGAAGAACCAGAATGTAATACGAGTATTGATGATGATGGTCATACTCTTAATATGAGCTTTATCTTAAATAATCCAGGAGATGAAATAGCAGAACAAGTAACTATTAAGAACACTGGTACATTAAAAGCTAAAATAGTAGATATAATATCTACTCCAGACTATATTAATGATAAATCAGTAATTAATTCAATTAAACCAGTTACAATAACTAAGACAGATATATCAGGTAAAATTTTAGAACCAGATGAAGAAGTAACATTTAAAGTACTAGCGGTTTATAATAACCCATCATCAGGTACCAAAAAAATACCTTATAAGTTATCATTAATAACTTCATCAGTTGAATAAAATCAAGATAAATTCTTGATTTTTCTTTTGTATATAATACTTATTTGGTATAATAAAGAATAAGGAGTACAAAATATGGAAGAGAATAAAGATAAGTTGGTTTTTAGTAGTATTAGAAGTGAAAAAAAAGTACAAGAAACTCCTCCAAGAGAGGCAGTAAATAAAGCATTTCATGATGAATATATTAGACAAACACAAGAAATACCAGTACAACAAATAAAACAAGCCCTACAACAAAGTGAACAAGTAAAAGTGCAACCACAACCAGTACAACAACCAGTAAGACCACAAGTGGTAAATAATGTTGAGCAACCAGTACAACAACCTAAACCAGTACAACAACAGGTAGTACAACAACCAGTAACTCCACAACCACAACAAAATACTACACAAGAAAACAAAAAAGTAATAGAAAAACCTAAAAAAGTAGTAAAAGAACCAAAAGTAAAACAAAGACATCGAATGAAGAAAAGTGTAAAAGTAGGCTTAATAGTATTTATAATCACTTTCACAACATTCTTTTCTACTTTAAGAATAATGTCTTACTTTGATAACCCTAAAGTTATCACAAAAAGATCATTATTATATTTAGGAGAAGAATTTAAAAATATAATTAATCTTAGTGATGAACCTACAGTAATAGGTAATAACTTTAATATACAAACTACTATTACTACAAACTTAGATAGCCAAGTATTTAAAGATGAAGCACTAACAGATCCAACTATGTTAGAAAACCTATACTTAATAAATAATTTAAATGCTAGTAAAACAACACTATCAATAATACATAATACTAAAGATAAAAAATTCTTCTATAATAGAAAAACTATTAAAAATGATAAAGTAATCATAAATGATAAATACTTAATAGATAATTCTACTGAATATTATTTTGTACAAGACTTTTTAGACAATTACGTTAATGACGGAAATAATACATACTTTGAAACTATTAAAGATGATGTAGATGCAATGGATAATATTAATTATTTATATAAATTAATATTAGAAACAATTCCAGAGTGTATTGATAAAGATTATTATAATGTAACTGATACTACAACATATATAAATAATAAGACTGAGAGTGTTCAAAAAGTATCTCTAAAATTAGATAATATAAAAATAAGAAATATTGCGAATAAAGTATTAGTAAAACTAAAAAAAGATAAGAGAGCTTTTAATATACTTAATGGAGTAATAGATGATTTTAGTAATTATAGATTTACATCTAAATATAAATTTATTGATACTAATGAAACTATAACTATTAATTTATATACTAAAGGTACTCTAAATAAGACAAAGAAATATGAATTAGTAAGAATGGGTCCTAACGGATCTTATGGACTTACTTATGAAGTTAATAATAAAAATATTACTTTATTAAAAGATAATAAAGTAAGATATTACTTAAAATATAAATTAAGTAATAATAATACTAATATAAAAATAGAAGTATATAATAAAACTGAAAAGAAATTAGGTAATATAGTATTTGATAATACTGAAACAAGAAAACACTTAACTATAGAAATAGAAGATGAAGTATATAATACATCTTTAGATATTAATTATAAGATTACTGATAAAAAGAAAACTACTTATAATAGTACAACAAAATCTATAATTAATATTAAGAAAGACGGTAAGAACTACTTAAGTGGAACAGTAAATGTAGAAACTAAAGTAAATAATAAAGTTACTATAAATGAAGAAGTAGATGATGTTACATTTAGTAGTGAAATTACAGATGAGAAAAAAGAAGAATTAAACAATCTATTTAAAACTAGATTAAAAAAAGAAATTAATTAGTGGTGATTATTATGAAAAAAGATGAATTAAGAGATAAGGATTTCGATCCATTTATAGATAAGAAAAAGAAGAGTGTAAAAGATATTACATTAGAGGATGATGAAGAAAAAGAAGAAAAACCTAAAAAGAAAAGAAAAAGTAAAGTAAAAAAAGAAAGAATAATTACTTTTACTAAATTAGACTCAGTAGATACATTATTAATAGTAATATTTGTATGTATGTTAGTTTTAACAATCTTTTTAGGATTCAAAGTTGCTAAAGCTAAGAAAGAATTTAAAGATTATAAAAGAGCTAGTATAGTAGTACCTGTACTCGCTAAAGATACAAATAATAATATAAGTGTAGATATCTCTAATATGAAAAAAGGAGATAGTAAAGAATATACATTTAAAGTATCTAATAATAAGGATAATAATATAAATCCAGATGAAGTAGTATATGCTCTACAATTAGTAAATACTGATTCAGTAAGTGTAGAAGTATATAAGAATAATAGTAAAGATAATATTCTACCTGGAAGTAATATCATCTTAGATAATAAATTAAAGAAAGATGAGGAACAAATAGATGTCTTCACATTAAAGATTAAAGCAGTTAAAAAGACATCAGATAAAGAATTAATCACTATTAAAATAATAAGTTAATGAGGAGTTTACTATGGATCAGGAAAAAATAATAATTTTAAAAGATGGGGAAGAAGTTGAATGTGATGTATTATTTACTTTTGACTCAGTAGATACAGATAAGTCTTATGTAGGATATAGTGACCATAGTAAAGCTGATAATGGTAGAGTAAATATATATGTATCAAGTTATGACCCTGTATTAGGATTAGGTTCATTAGAAGATATTACTGATAAAGAAGAATTAGAAATGGTACATAATGTATTATTAGAAATAGATAAAGAATCAAGATAGAAGGTGAGATTATGTCTACATATTATGATGAACTACAAAGAAAACTAGATGAATATAATAAAAACCTTGATTCATCATTCTTAGAATTAAGATCTTTATATGTATCTAGAAGTTCATGGAATGAAGAAGATTATAATAAAGAAGAAGAAAGAATCAAAGAAAATATTAATATCTTAGTAGAGAATATTAATGAAAATAAAGATTTACTCGCATCATATACTTTATTAAGTAATTATACAGAAGATATAAAAGCACTAACTAAAATGTATAATGAAGAAACTAATATAAAGATTAAAGATGAAATAAGTAATGAATTATTAAATAAAAGAGAGTTTATTAATAATAGATTAAGTAATCTACCAATTGATTTATCTAAAGAATTAAGAGAATTTTATTTAGAAACTACTTCTAAATTAGAAGATAGTAAAGTAAATGAATTAGAAAGTGAAAAGACTAAGATATTAGAAAGCTTAAATGAAGCAAAGAATATAACTAAAGAGTCTAAAGATAATATTTTAAATATCTTTAATGAAGAAAGATTCATTATAGAAAATGAAGGCCCATTTAAGACTGAAAAAGAAATAGATGATTTTTATTCAAGATATATGAATAAAAAGATAGAAGAAAATAAAAAACTAGAAAAAGCAAAGAAAAGACAAGAAGTATTAGAAAAGAAATTAAGAGTACTAGAAACTAGAATTGATGATAGAAGAGAGGCAATAAGTACTGCGAATAAACTAAATATTAATCCTGATGACTATGAAAAGATATTAACTAGAATAAAGAAAAGAGATTATGTAACCACATTATTTGATTCATTAGGATTAAAGAAACTATCTAGTCTTAGAAAGAAAGCAATCTATCCAACAAAAGAAGAATTAATAAAATATAGAGAACTTATAAAAAATAAATTGATAGAAGAAAAAATAAATCAAAGAAAAAGATCTTCTAAAAAAGCATTACCTGCTAATGTAGAAGTTAAAGATGTAACTAGAACTCCAATATTAGTAGATGATAAAAGAACACATCTAGAAGTAATAAATAAATTAAAAGAAGGTCTAGATCCAACTAATAATAGAAATATATATACAAACTTAGATATAAATAAGAAATTTAAAGAAGAATTACATAATAGAGATAATTTATATAATGTAATACATGTAGCTCCAGAAATAACTAAGATTTCTTCTCCAGTAGTAAGAAAACTATCTACAAATATTTTAAGTAGAGATAGAGCTAAAGATAAATTAATAATAGTAAAAGAAAGATTAGATAATCTAAGTGAAAGAGAATTATTAATACTATATAAACAATATGGTAAACACAATGAAAATGAAAGATTCTCTACAGGAATAAATACTTTAATAAAAGATAGAATTTCTAAGTTCATAAACGATAAAGAAAAGGAAATAAGTAAAGATTTAGATGATAGATATACTGAAGTATTTAATACTGTAAGAGAGCTAGATACAATAAATATACTTATACATGATAAAAATATGACTGATGAAAGAAGACAAGAATTAGAAAACTATAAAGCATCACTAATTCAAGGTAAATCTAATACAGTCTATAATATTAGAAAAGACTATGAAGAAGCTAAATTACTATTTAATAATGGTTCTACTATTATTAATGAAACAATTAAAAATAGATTTCTTAAAAATCATGAATTAGATGTAGAAGTACTAGATCAGGAACAAGCAATAAAAAAAGCAGAACTACAAGCAATTAAAGATGGTAATGATGAAATGTCCCTAAGATGTTTTGTAGAAAGAGAAAAATCATTATATAAAAATATATCCAAAGAAGAAGATATAAATAGTAGTAAATCATCTAATAAAAATTACTATTCTCCTCTTGCTAAAAGATTAGATTATAAAAATGATTACTTAATAAGAGATATCTATAAAACAATAGTTAATATAGGAACTAACTTAAATAATAATAAATTTATCGATAATAGTAATTATTATAATAATGTAAAAAAAGAAGTATTAGATATAACTAATAACTATGCCGCAGGTAAATTATCTAGTAGTGATGTAGTAAAATTAATAGATGAACTAGATCTAAATACTAAAGAAAATATTCGTATTAGAGAAGAAGAATCGCTAAAAGAAATAGAAAACTACTCTAATAAAGATAAATCATTTAATTTAGATAAGACAACTAATACTATTAATTACCTAATCGATAATCCAGAGATAGTATCTAATAATAATATTAAGAAAGAACAATTAAAAGTAATAAATAATATACCTAAAGATATAAGAAATAAAGTTACTGATACAATATCTACTATATCTTTAACTAATACATTAAGTAATATAGTAAAAGATAATCAAAATAAAATAAGATATAGTAATAAAATAGATGATGTCTTAAAAGATTATATAGATTACCAAGTAGAAAATAATAATAAAAAAATAAGATAATACTTAACTTAAAAGTTAAGTATTTTTCTTTACAAGAAATCATATTAAAAGTATAATTTAATTATAATAGAGGTGTAGTATATGAAAAGTAAAGAAATAGTATTAAGTAAGAAAAAAGCTATTATATTTGGTATAGTAATAGATATTTTAGTAACCACAATAATTTCATATGGAGGATACGACGCAGTAAATGCTTTCTATGGTGAAATAATGCCATTATCTAGAAAATCATTCTTCTTAGTATTATTCCCTCATGTTTTAATAATAATAGCTGCTATCATCTTAGCTTTTACATTTATAAGTATTAAATATCAAAAAAAGACTAAATAGTCTTTTTTATCTATGTAAAAAGGAGGTTGAATATGAAAGTACTATTATTACTATTAGTATCTATATTACCAGTATTAATAGTAGCTAAATATATTTATAATAAAGATAAGAATAAAGAACCTCTAAGACTACTTATAAGACTATTTATTGGAGGATTTATCTCCGTATTTATAACACTATTTTTAACTACAATTTTAGAGTCAATTAATCCGTTCTTTAAAATAGATTATGATAAATTAAATTTATTAGAATTACTAGTATCAGTATTTGTAGGTATAGCCCTAATAGAAGAATCATCTAAATGGATAGTTACTTATATAATTTCTTATCATAATAAAGAATTTGATGAATTCTATGACATGATAGTATATAGTGTATTTGTATCATTAGGATTCGCTTTATTTGAAAATATATTATATGTACTCCAAGAGGGTATAGAAATAGGTATCTTTAGGGCAATACTTTCAGTACCAGCTCATGCATTTATTGGAATATTTATGGGATATTATTTAGGTTTATCTAAAATAGCATCTTTAAATAATAATAAAAATTTAGAAATAAAAAATAAAGTTTTCTCAATACTAGTACCTATCTTACTACATGGAGTATATGACTACTGTATTCTATCAGGTAAAGTAGTTTTATATATAGTATTTATAATATTTATGATATCTTTATATGTATTCGCAATAACTAAAGTAAATAAAATATCTACTATTATAGGAAAAATGAAATATAAAAATGATTTTTGTCCTAACTGTGGTAATAGAGTAGTATCAGATTATTGTGATAATTGCGGAAATAGGAATGAATAATAAAAGACCAATTATGGTCTTTTTCTTGTTTAGAAAAATAAAATACTATATAATTTATATAGTAGGAGATATGCGTATGAGAAGAAGAAAACATAAGTATTTAATTATCATATTAATATTACTATTCATATCAGTAGGATTCGCATATCTTACTAGTACTCTAGATATAGTAGGTATTGGTCATTTAAAGAAAGCATCATGGAATATATACTTTGATAATGTAAATATAGTAGAAGGAAATAACTTATCAAGTAATCCTCCAACTACATCTAATCATAATACTACTAGTGTAAGTTATACAGTTAATTTTACTAAACCAGGAGATACATATAAATTCTATATAGATATAGTTAATAATGGTACTATAGACGCAATGGTAAGTTTAATAGATGAAAATACTATTCTAACTTCAAATCAATCTAAATATGCATCATACTCTATATCTTATATAGATGGTACTCCCATACAAGAAAATAACTTCTTAGGAAGACATTCAAAAGAAACACTACAAATAATAATTAAGTATAAAAAAGATGTCACATCATCAGATTTGCCAACTTCTCAAATGAATTTATCATTTAATCTTAGATTAACATATAAACAAGCAAAGAATGCAGATAATCGTAGAGGAGAATCTACACTAATAACAGATTTATCAGGTAATAATAATCATGGAACACTATATGGTGGAAGAATAAATGCCGATGGAACAGTCTATCTAGATGGAGTAGATGACTATATTAATTGCGGTTTAGAAAACTATGACTTTGGTAATTCAATAAGTTATGTATTAAGAATGAAAACAAGTTCAGTAAGTAATATGGCACTAATAGCGTTATTTGGGAACTGGAGAGGTGCCGGTGGAGGTTTATATTTTAATAATCAAGGTGCTACACCAAAATACTCATTTCAGATATATGGAAAAGACATCAGAAAATATACAAATTTTGTATCAAATACATCAGTAGAACTAGATACATGGAAAACTGTTGTTGGAACATACGATGGTAACTCTTTAAAAATGTATATAAATGGTACTCAAATACCTAATAATTCTTCTGTTAATAATATGGAGTTAATTGATTCATTAAAAATTAGTGCCAATCCTATAACAATAGGAGCAATGATTACAAGTGAAAATGCAGTAGTAGAATTTTCTAATATAACAATATCAGATGCATTAGTCTTTGATAGAGCATTAACTTCAGAAGAAATAGCAACTGATTATGCATCTACAATCAATCCAACAAATACATCTAATATGTTATTAAGATATCAATTCAAAAATACTATAGTAAAAGATTTATCAGGTAATGGAAATGATGGGACAATATATAGAGATCCAAAAATTAATAGTGATGGTACATTAACAACAGATGGAATAGATGATTATGTCGATTGCGGTTTGAACAATTATACTTTTGGTAGTAGCATATCGTTAATAGCAAGAGTAAAGTTTCATTCACTAAATGGAACAGATCCAGCAATATTAGCTAATTTTCAGAATGCAGGATTAGGCTTATATTTAAAAAATCAATATATATCTTTTACTACTCATAAATCCTCATGGGTTAGATATGTATCAACCATTAAGCCAGAATTAAATAAATGGTATACAATCGTTGGTACATACAATGGATCAGTAATGAAATTGTATATTAATGGAAAAGAGTCTCTACTAACAGGTACAGCAAATGTATATCAAGTGTCAAGAACTGGTAACTTAGAGAATTCAAAACAATTTTTAATAGGTGCAGATCCAAATAATGATGGTAGTAATGGAGAAGATTTCAGCAATATAACAGTATCAGATATACTTATTTTTGACAGAGCAGTCACAAAAGATGAAGTTATAAATGATTATTCTAAAATAATAAGTCCATCTAATAGAGAAGACTTACTACTTTACTATCACTTTGGATAATAAGAAAGGAGAGTACTATGAGAAGAAGAAAATATAAGTATTTAATTATCATATTAATATTACTATTCATATCAGTAGGATTCGCATATCTTACTAGTACTCTAGATATAGTAGGTATAGGTCATCTAAAGAAAGCTTCATGGAAAATATACTTTGATAATGTAAATATAGTAGAAGGAGAAAACTTATCAAGTAATCCTCCAACTACCTCTAATCATAATACTACTAGTGTAAGTTATACAGTTAATCTTACTAAACCTGGAGATACATATAAATTCTATATAGATATAGTAAATAATGGTACTATAGATGCAATGGTAAGTTTAATAGATGAAAATACTATTCTAACTTCAGATCAATCTAAATATGCATCATACTTTATATCCTATATTGATGGAACTCCAATACAAGAAAATAACTTCTTAGGAAGACATTCAAAAGAAACACTACAAATAATAATTAAGTATAAAAAAGATGTCACATCATCAGATTTGCCAACTTCTCAAATGAATTTATCATTTAATCTTAGATTAACATATAGACAAGCAAAAAATGCAGATTCACGTACAGGAGAATCTACAATTATTACAGATTTATCAGGTAACGGAAATGATGGGATAATGTATGGTGGAAGAGTAAATGCCGATGGAACAGTCTACCTAGATGGAGTAGATGATTATATCAATTGTGGCTTAGAAAACTATGACTTTGGAGATGGTGCAACACTAGTAGCAAAAGTAAAAGTCGAGAAAGATGTAACAAGTGCTAGATATATTCTTAATAAACATGAAGGAGGAGGCTTAGGTATATCACTACATTCAAATAATAATGAAACATATGCGTTATCATCATTTCATATAAATGGTTCTTATCAAACAAATGGATGGAGAAGAATCATTATTAATTCATGGTATATATTAGTCGCAACATATGATGGTAATTTATTAAAATTTTATTCAAATGGTACTCAATTCGATAATGGAACAAGCGTAGATGGTCCTATTACAACTGTATCAGTACCATTATTAATTGGTGCAAATCCCAAATTGGATGGTACAGCAGAGGGATTTACAAATATAACAATATCAGATGCATTGATATTTGATAGAGCTTTAACTGCAGAAGAAATCGCAAGTAACTATGCATCTACAATCAATCCAACAAATACATCTAATATGTTATTAAGATATCAATTTAAAAATACTACAGTAAAAGATTTATCAGGTAATGGAAATGATGGAACAATATATGGAGATCCAAAAATTAATAGTGATGGTACTTTAACAACAGATGGAATAGATGATTATGTTGATTGCGGACTAGTAAATTACAACTTTGGAAATTCAATTACATTAATCGCTAGAGTAAAAGTAAATGAACTAACATCACACAATAACTTAGTTATAGGAAACTGGGAAAATGGAGGTGGAGGAATATTTTACGATACCACAAGCCTTCAGTTTGATTATACTAATAGTGCCACATCTGATTATGTTAGATATTTGACAAGTTTCACTCCAACATTAAACACTTGGTATACAATAGTTGGAACATATGATGGTCAAAAATATAAATTATATCAAAACGGAAAAGAAGTACCATATAGAAATACTGAAAATAACTATGAAAAAGAAACTACTGGAAATTTAATATCTAATTATAAATTCTTTTTAGCTGCTAATCCTAGCTACAATGGTAATCATACAAACTTTTCAAAAATGACATATTCAGATATTTTAATATTTGATAGAGCCGTCACAAAAGATGAAGTTATAAATGATTATTCTAAAATAATAAGTCCATCTAATAGAGAAGACTTACTACTTTATTATCATTTTGGATAGAACTTAACTTGAAGTTCTATCCTTTTTTCTTTATAATTAATAGTGTAGGAGAAAGTACTATGAAAAGAAATAATAAAAGTAAATATCTTATAATTGCTTTAGTACTAGTTATTAGTATAGGTTTCGCATTTTTATCTGCTAGATTAGATATAAATGGCCTTGCTAATATTAAAAAGATTAAATGGAATATCTATTTTGATAATGTTCAAAATAATTTTGGTCAAGAGTTTGAAGTAAGTACTCCAACTACTACAGGTACTGATACAACACAAATATACTTTGAAGTAGCATTAGAAGATCCAGGAGATAGTTATTCATTTGATGTAGATATTGTTAATGATGGAACAATAGATGCTGTTTATAAGTTAACTTATGATTCGACTACATATGATACAGTTAATCCTGATTTATACATATTTGATGTTAGATATAAAGATGGTATTGAAATAACAGAAAATGATTTACTAGCTAAAAATAGTAGAGAAACAATAACAGTTACAGTTACATATAATAAAGATATTGATATTTCATTATTACCTTCAGAAGATATATCAGCAAATTACTATTTAGTACTTAATTATGAACAAGCTAATGTTAATGGAAATACAGCAGTAGAAAGAGAACACAGATATACAATTACATATGATCTAGATGGAGGAGTTAATAATCCAAATAATCCATCTACATACACAGATAGATCATCAACATTTACATTACAAAATCCAACAAAAGCAGGTTATACATTTACAGGATGGACAATAGGTAAGAATTTATTTATTTCATACGCGCTTAGTGGAGAAGGTGAAGGAATTAACTATATAAGAAATAATGATCAAAGTATTTCTTTTAGTGGGACACCACAATATGGTTGGGCTAATATAACAAATTCAAGCGGTCATAAATTATATCCAGGATACTATACAATGTCTATTACAGAACCTAAAATATTCCACTTATGTATAAAGGGAACTTATCCTGACACAACAATAGTAGAAAGTTGTATTACGAAAAATATATCAACATCTCAAACAATTATGATTAGTCAAAACTACACATATTACTTTTTTCTTGCAGGACTAACTCCAAATGAATATTATGATGATTCAGTATATATTCAAGTAGAAGAGGGAAGAAAAGCTACTTCATATGAACCATATATATCAACTCCAACAACAAACATAGTAATTAATTCAGGATCGGATGGAAATAGAACATATAAAGCAAATTGGGTAGCTAACTAATAATTACAAAGTAGGTGATTAGATGAGAAAAAATAAAAAATTATTAATTGTATTTCTATTAGTATTAATAAGTATAGGTTTTGCCTATCTAACATCTACTTTAGAAATTAATGGTATTACAGGTATTGGTAGAAATACATGGAATATTTATTTTGATAACGTAGTAAATTTATCTGGAGCAAATCTTGCAACTACCGCTCCAACAACATCTGGTACAAATACGAAGAGTATAAGTTACTCAGTTAATTTAAATAAGCCTGGAGATGCTTATAGATTCAATGTAGATATAGTAAATGGTGGTACACTTGATGCTATGATTACAGTATTAACAAACACTACATTAACTGCAGAACAAGCTAAATATGTAGAGTATTCTGTTACTTATGCAGATGAAACACCATTAGTAACTAAAAATAAATTATCTAAAAACTCAAGTGATAAATTATTAGTAAGTGTTATCTATAAAGATAATATTACTGAAGATGATATGCTAGAAGAAGATATAAATATAGATATAGATTTATCTATTAAATATGAACAAGCTGATTCAACAGCTCAAGCAAGATCAACAGGTCAATTAAATGTTAAGTTTGATTATAATTATAATATGATAAGTGACTTTGATGATAAAAGTTCAACAACAGTACCATTTGGAACATACTATATACAAAATAATAAAATAACATTTACATCTTCAAGAACTGATGGATATGCAATATTATCAAAAGAGGTAGATATAGTCAAAAATAATATGTATTATTTTTATTGCGACTCTGATGGAACATGGGGCCTAAATAATGCTGGTGACACTGTACAAATCTTCTTTATTAGTAAGCAACAAGAACAATCTGGGCAAATTGGCAATTATGCAATTATGATAAATGATGGGGAATGGTATTTCAATGGCCCCTATACTGATACATATAAGTTAAGAGTAGATAGTAATCAAAACGGTGCTACTCATTCATTTTGGAATTTATTTTTAACAGAGTATACCCAATCTAATTTTAATGTAGGAGCTAACTTAGTATTACCAACAGCACCTACAAGAGATGGATATACATTTGATGGATGGTATACTGAAAGAGTTGGTGGTACACAAGTAACTACAAGCACTAAAGTTAATTATTCAACTACATATTATGCACATTGGACGGAGGCTTGATAAAATGACACATAAACCTAAAAATAAAAGATTAATAACTATAGCAATATTACTATTATTAATTAGTATAGGTTTTGCTTATTTAACAGCCACTCTAGAAATGGATGGTTTAGCCGGTGTAAAAGGAAATACTTGGAAAATATATTTTGATAATGTAGAAATATATAAAGGATCTAATCTTGCCACAACAACACCAACTACTACAGGAACAAATACAACTGATTTAGAGTATAGTGTTACCTTAAATAAACCTGGTGATGTCTATAAATTCTATGTTGATATAGTAAATGCCGGTAGTTTAGATGCTATGATTAATATTGTTAAAAAAACAGATTTAACAGATGCACAAAAGAAATATTTAAATTATACAGTTACTTATGCAGATGAAACTCCAATAGAACAATTAAATCTATTGGCTAAGAAAAATGGAGATAATCCTACAAGAGATACAATAGTAGTAACAATAGAATATAAAAAAGATGTAGCAGAAGAAGATTTACCATCAACAGCTGATGTAACAATAAAAGAAAAACTACATCTAGATTATAGACAAGCGAATAGTAGTGCTCAAGCAAGAGTTACAACACAACCAACCATAACGTATGATTGGAATTATAATTATGTAAAAAATGGAGATTTCTCTGATGGGTTAGATTACTGGAGTGCTCAAAATGGGTCAACAATTAACATTGATAATACTAAAACCTATAATGGGAAACCTAGTTTACACATTCTAACTAGTTCATCAGACTATAGCGGTGTAGGAAATGATTATCAAAGCTTTACAATCAATCAATACCCATATGGTTATGATTACTTATATCACGCTTGCTTTTATAAGGATTCAGATGATACAAATGGTGGAGTAACACAACCAATAAGAATGTACATAGGACATATAACTAGTCAAGGTAATCAACACTATATTGGATTTGGGGCTGCAAACAATACAGTAAGTTTAATTAAGGATGCCATGAAAGAAAAAGAATGGAGTTGCTTATCGAAAATTTTCAATCTTCCAGATAATGGATTAGATAATAAAACAAATAAATCATTAAGAATAGATAATCATATACAAGGAACAGTAAATAATTATTGGGTGGCTGATGTACAGTTAAGAATAGTAAATCAAGTACAATATAACTATAACTCTCAAATAACTACATTCCCAACTAATCCTACAAGAGATGGATATACATTTGCAGGATGGTATACTGATCCTTATGGTGGAACTCAAGTAAATACATCTCAAGTAGTAAGAGAATCACAAATATTATATGCACATTGGAGTTAGAACTTTTCTTGAAGTTCTAATTCTTTTTTTATATAATTGTTATAGTAGGAGAGTACTTATGAAAAGAAGAGAAAATAATAAAAAAATTATTATATTACTACTAGTATTCTTAATAAGTGTAGGCTTTGCTTACTTATCAAGTACTCTTAATATTACTGGTTTAACTAGAGTAATGGGTAATAATTGGAATATATATTTTGATAATATACAGTATGTACGAGGACAAGACTTTGAAATAACTGCTCCAACTACAACAGGTACTACAACCACAAGTGTAAGTTATGAAGTATTCTTACCATCTCCTGGAGATGTATATAAATTTAATATAGATATAGTAAATGCTGGTAGCCTAGATGCAATGGTAAAAGTAGTTACTGATACGGAGTTGACTGACGCTCAAAAGAAATATGCCTCATACTATGTAACATATAGTGATGGAATAAGTTGTGATGATTATCAACTATTACCTAAGAATAGTACAGATACATTATCAGTAATGGTAGCTTATAACAGAGATATATTAGAAGAAGATTTACCAGATACAGATAAATCAATAACAGTAACATTTCATATAGAATTTGAACAAGCAACATCTAAAGCTACAGCAAGAAACCATATAACAGTAGTTAATAGAGCAAATAATAATACATTAAGTGTAGGAGACGAAATAGCTTTAGGAACCGAACATTTTATAATCATGAATATAAATAATGAAAAAACAACATTACTAACAAAATATGATCTTAATAGTGGCCCTAGTACTTTAAGTGATATGACTGCAGGATTACAAATGACACAAAATAGAGATTCATCTTCAGGAATGCCTGTATCATCCTTTTCAACTTATAGATATTGGATTCAAAACAATCAATTAAAAAGTAAGTATGGAACATCATATCCAGCATATGTAGTTGATGAGGAATATAATCAAGAAACAGGAAATTATTTTAGTACCTATTATTATGTAGAACAATATATAGGACTACTAAGAGATAGAAATATGATGATTGAAAAAGGAAGATTAATGAGTTTAGAGGATGCTATATCTTTAGGGTGTACACCAACAAATGATGGAAAATATTCCTGCTCATCAGGTCCATCTTTTTTATGGTTTCCAAATTCATATTGGCTAGGTACAGCTATAGATAATAATAATGTTTATAGATTCTATAGAAATGATAGAACTCTTGAAACATTATCTTATGATAAATCTTGGGGTGGTTGTACAAGACCAGTAATAGAAATACCTTCATTAGATATATAAAGGAGATTATTATGAATATTAAGAAAAATAAAAAATATATATTTATAGTTATACTAATATTCTTAATAAGTATTGGTTTTGCATACTTATCAAGTACTCTTAATATTACTGGTTTAACTAGAGTAATGGGTAATAATTGGAATATATATTTTGATAATATACAGTATGTACGAGGACAAGACTTTGAAATAACTGCTCCAACTACAACAGGTACTACAACCACAAGTGTAAGTTATGAAGTATTCTTACCATCTCCTGGAGATGTATATAAATTTAATATAGATATAGTAAATGCTGGTAGCCTAGATGCAATGGTAAAAGTAGTTACTGATACGGAGTTGACTGACGCTCAAAAGAAATATGCCTCATACTATGTAACATATAGTGATGGAATAAGTTGTGATGATTATCAACTATTACCTAAGAATAGTACAGATACATTATCAGTAATGGTAGCTTATAACAGAGATATATTAGAAGAAGATTTACCAGATACAGATAAATCAATAACAGTAACATTTCATATAGAATTTGAACAAGCAACATCTAAAGCTACAGCAAGAAACCATATAACAGTAGTTAATAGAGCAAATAATAATACATTAAGTGTAGGAGACGAAATAGCTTTAGGAGATGAGCATTTCTTTATACTAGAAACTAATCCAGAATCATATAAGTTAATGACTAAGTATCTACTTAATACTGATCAAAAAAAACAATCTGGAGCTAGTCCAACAAGAGTAAAATTTTCAAATATAGTTTATTGGTATAACAATAATTCATTTGGATCATACGGAGTAAATTATTTAAATAACGTAATATATGATAGAAGTAAATCAGCTGAAACAGGAGATAATTATAGTGTGGTTTATCATGTTAATAATTATTTAAACACTCTAGATTCTATAGATATGAAATATATAGAAGGGCGTTTACTAACAATAATGGAAGCTTATAAGTACGGATGTGTATATGTATCAGGTGGTGGAAATTGTTCTGCAGTTCCAGATAACCTAAAATTTATCTATTATAATAATGGTGGAAATTATTGGTTAGGATCATTTTCTGGATCTCTAACTAGCCCTGGATACGTATGGAATTTAGGTGGTAGTACAACATATTCATATTTAGGAGGAACTGATACATCACTAGAAAACAGAACTCAGTATATCCGTCCAGTAATAGAAATACCTGCACTTGACATATAGATTTGATTTATATTGAATAATAATATATAATACTAAGCATACTTTCATTAAAAAAATAAATACATTATGGGGGTGACATTATGAATAAGGAAAGTTTAGAGAAAGCAAGAAATCTTATTGTTTTTGGATTAGATAGAATTCCAATGGATCAAGTTGATAAAGTAGAGTTAATGAAAAATTTATTAACATTCTTAGATGATGATAACTATGAACATGATAGAGACTTGCTACAAAAATATGGAAATCCAAAAGATAAACAAAGACAAGCTGGTCAAGGAACACAAAAAGTGTTAAGAAGAACAGTTGGAGATGATAGTGGAGAAAGATAAGAGTGAAATCTTTCTTTTTCTTTGCTATAATAATAAATAGGTGATCTAGATGAACTTTGAACATGATGGGAAAATATATCCAATAATAGTAGATAGAAAATTTAATCAAAGAAATACCTATATTAGAGTAAAAAAAGACTTATGTGTACACGTTACTACTGGTAAATTAACTTCTAATAGATTCATTCTAAATATGATTAAAGAAAACTCTAATAAGATAGTTAATATGATTAATATACAATTAAAAAAGAAAGATAATAATGAAGGATTCTTCTACTTAGGTAAAAAATATAACATAGAATATATAGATTCAGATAAGTTATATCTAGAAGGAAATACTGCTTATATTGGTAAAGATTATGATATATATAAATTTTATAAAAAAGAAGCATCTAAATTATTCTTAGAAAGATTAGAATATCATTATTCAAACTATACAAGAAGAATACCTCATCCTAAATTAAGAATAAGAAGAATGACTACTAGATGGGGAGTATGTAATATTAAAACTCATATTATTACTCTTAATCTAGAATTAATGAAAAGGGATACAAAATACTTAGATTATGTTATAATACATGAGCTAACACATTTGGTACATCCAGATCATTCTAGAGCTTTTTGGAATACAGTAGAAGAGAATATGCATGACTATAAAAAATATAAAGAAGATATGAAGGAGTTCTTATGATAATAACAAGTTTAGATAATAAGAAAATAAAAGAATTAGGTAAATTAAAACAAAAAAAATACCGTGATTTAACTTCTACATACTTAGTAGAAGGAGAACATCTAATACAAGAAGCAGAAAAAGCTAATGTACTAGAAGAAGTATTAATAATAGATGGTTATGATATTAATACAAGTAAATCTAAAACTTATGTTACAAGAGAAGTAATGTCTAAACTTACGGACTTAGATACTCCATGTAGTATGATAGGTGTATGTAAGAAATCTAATAATAATAAAATAATAGGTAATAAAATATTACTATTAGATGATATACAAGATCCTGGTAATTTAGGAACTATAATACGTAGTAGTGTAGCTTTTAATGTAGATACAATTATACTAAGTAAAAATACAGTAGATTTATATAACTCTAAAGTAATAAGATCTACTCAAGGTATGTTATTTCATATAAATATTATTTCTATGGATTTAGAAAATGCTATAGAAGAAATTCATAAAAATAATATTCAAGTATACGCAACAGATGTAGTAGATGGAATAGATGTAAGAACACTTACTGATAAAAGTAAATATGCATTAGTTATGGGTAATGAAGGTAATGGAGTAAGTAATAGTATAAAAGAACTATGTGATAAAAATCTTTATATCAAAATGAATGATAAAGCAGAAAGCTTAAATGTAGGAGTTGCTACTTCAATACTTCTATATGAATTAGGTGATTAATATGATATATATAGGTAAAATAGTAAGTACTCATGGTATTAAAGGAGAACTTAGAATAATAAGTGATTTTGAATATAAAGATAAAGTATTTGTAGTAGGTAATAAATTAATAATAAATGATAATGAATATAAGATAAGAAGTTATCGGAAACATAAAAATTTTGATATGGTTACTTTAAATGATTATAAGGATATAAATGAAGTATTATTCTTATTAAAAAATAAAGTATACTTTAGAGAAGAAGATTTAAAATTAAATGATGATGAAATATTAGATAGTGAATTATTAAAATATACAGTAGAAACTACTGATAATAGAAAAGGTAAAGTAGTAGAAGTATTCTTTGCTAGTCAAAATAATAAAGTAATTAGAGTCATGCTAGATAAAGAATATTTAATACCATTTAATTCTCCATTGTTAGTTAAAATAGATAAAGATAATAAAAAGATTATTGTAGAAATAATTGAAGGAATGTAAGTAGGTGTTGTGTATGAAAATAGATATCTTAACATTATTCCCAGATATGTTTCAGGGAGTATTTAGTGAATCTATTATAAAAAGAGCAATTGAAGAAAAAAAAGTAGAAATCAACTTAGTAAACTTTAGAGATTTTACTAAAGATCCACATAATAAAGTTGATGATACTCCATATGGTGGTGGAGCAGGTATGGTACTTGCACCACAACCAATATTTGATTGTGTAAAAGCATTACGCACTGAAGAAAGTAAAGTAATACTCCTAACACCAGATGGAGAAGTATATAAACAAAATAGAGCTTATAATCTATCAAAAGAAAAACACCTAATATTAATATGTGGACATTATGAGGGATTCGATGAAAGAATTAGAAGTATATGTGATTTAGAATTAAGTATTGGGGACTATGTTCTAACTGGAGGAGAAGTTGCTTCTATGGCAATAGTTGATTCAGTAGTAAGATTACTTCCTGGAGTAATTACAGAAGAGTCTCATATAAATGATTCATTTAATAATAACTTATTAGATTATCCTACATATACAAAACCTCGAGTATATGAAGGAATGGAAGTCCCAGAAGTATTACTTTCTGGAGATCATAAAAAAATAGCCGAATATCGATATAATGAAAGTCTTAAAAGAACAAAAGAAAGAAGACCGGATTTATTAGATAATCAGTAGGAGGTAAATATGTATTATTCAAATAAAAAAACTCATTCTAGTATTGATGAAATAAAGCTTATTGATATAGATGGATTCCTTATGAAATCTAAGAAGGGATACAAAGTAAAAGGTGAAGTTATTAATAATATTAAAGTAGTTAATACTAAATTAGCTAATTTCCCAATAGAGTATGAACTTATGAAAAAATACGATAAGTTATGTGAAAAACTAGTTGATTTACTAGCTGATGACGATGATAGTGGAGATAGTTATAGAGAAGCTCTAAATCAAATAGAAAGATTTAAATTAGAATTAAAAAATAGATATTTAGCTTACGTAGATAAGAAAATGGCTCAAAACATGAATACTATATTAAAAGAAATGAAATTAAAAGCCGAAGGAAAACTTTTAGAGATGCAAATTAATTATTATAAAAATGAAATGGAGAATGGAAAATCTAGATAAAATTACTTGTTAAATTGAAGATTTATGGTATAATTTTTTTAGAATAGGAATAGGAGTTGGATAGTATGGAAGATACTAAGAAAACAAAGAGAACTACAAGTAAGAATAAGAATAAGAATAACCATGAGCCAAGATGGAAAGCTAAAAAAGAAGGAACAGCTAATAAGACTACAACTACTAAAAAGAAAACTACACCAAAGAA
>JAUNMV010000059.1 GCA_030531695.1 Bacilli bacterium
ATGAAAATATAGAAGAATCAGATTATAAAATTAGTGAAGCAGCAAATGATATTATGCCTAATACTATAGGTGTAGTTACAACAGAATTTCAAGAAAATTCAATAAAAAAATTTATAGAAAATAGAGTTGAAGATTTATTATCAGATACAGAAATTGAAACACCAAATTCGTTTACAGATAATGAAAACGAGATTCAAAGTCTGTTAGAAAATACTGAAGTTGAAGAAGAAACTGCAGTAGCAGAACCAATTAATACTTTTTTTGATAGTTCAATACCATCAATTTCAACTTCAAATGTTGATACAGTTTTTGCAAAAACAAAAAAATCTCTTTCTTCTATCTTTAAAAAATTCTCATTTGAAGAAACTGCTCTTAATAATAATATTAATCCAAAATTTGAAGAAATAGACTCAAATGAAATTATTAATAATATTACTTCTATTAATACAAATACTAGTGAAAAACCAATTGATTTAGTTGTACCTGAAATAAAAGTAGATGCTGAACCAATTGATGTAACAGTTCCTGTAATTGAAACTGATATATCTACTTTAAATGATTCTACAAATGTTGAAAATGAATTCAATGAGGTTTCTAATGTTTTATCTCAAGATTCTAGTATTGAAAACATTTCATTTGATGAAGAAGAAATTGAGAAGCTTATTGAATCAGATAATACCGTAGAATTAAATGAAGATAGTAACAAACAAGAAATTGATTATGAAAACAGTAATTCTCTAGATGTATTACCAGAATTAGATGAAGATGATGATTCACTAGAAGATGTTGAAGAATTTTCATATGATGAAGATTTTAATTATGACGATGTAAAAGAACAAGATGTTAAAGAAAGTTATGACGATGATTCTTTTTCAATTGAAAGTTACTTTGGTTTAGATAAGTTAACAGATGAAGATTTTGCAGATGAAACAGATACTGAAATAACAGAAGAAACTGTTGAAGAAGAAAATGAAAATGTAGAAGAATTAGAAAATATTGATAATGAAGAAATAGATAATTCATTTACTGAAGAAGCAAATAATTCATCTGCAGATGAAAAAAATAATGTTTCAGAATTCTCTACTATAACAAAACTATTAGAAAGTTTTAATGAATCTATAAATAATTTATCAGACAAAATCTCTGTATTAGAAACTGAAAATAAATCATTATTATCTAATACAAAAGAAATTGCTACAGTTCAACCACAAGAAAACGATATAGTCGAAACTAATACTGAGCAAATTCAAGAAGAAGATAATAACATTGAAGAAAATACAACTTCTATTCCTGAGCAACAATCATTATCTGATTTTGAAATTTCTGATGAAGAATTAATGGAATTTTTAGCTAATGAAGAAAATACTGATAATCTTGATACATCAGAAGAAACATTGACAGAAACAGAAACTGTTAATAAAGATAACGAAAGTGACGTAGAAGCACAAATTGTTGAAGATATTTTGTCAGAAGCAATTCTTTCTGATGATACTAGTGTAGATGATGAAGAGTTAAAAAATAGTTTATTATCAGAAGTATTATCTGCTGAAGAAGATGTTAATTCTAATAATACAGATGAAAAAATTGATTCAGATTTTTCAAAAGTATTAGAATGCCTAACAAAAGCCATTAACGACTTAGAAGATCATAAAGCTGAAAATAATCAAATAGCAAATAAAGAAGAGAAAAAAGATGTAGCGCCTATTATTCCTGAAGAAATATATACTGAAGAAATTTCTCCTGAATCTGGAAAAGCTATTAATATTCTTATTGATAAAGATGATATATTCTCAATTCAAATACTTAATGAAACATATGAAATTGTTGCAGATTTTGATGGAATATCTGTTTTATCAGAAAATATACACATCTCAACACCAAAAAATAATTTTTATGTTAAAATTGGTGAAAAGTATATAGAAATTCACAATAATAAAGATCATTTCTCTGTATATACTAACTTTGAAGATGTTGAATTTGCTAATGCAATTAATAATGTTGGTTTTGCTAAGAAGAATAATAGAATTGAATTAAATATTAAAGAGGCATTTAAGTTAGCATCTGTAAATAATAGAATTGAACTTTCTATGTTAAATAAAACAATTGCAAGTATTAAAGATACTCCAGTAACTCAAATAGATGAAAATTCAATTTGTGATAATAAAACACTTCTAATTTCTGAAGAAACACAAAAAGTATATTTACCATATACAATTTCAGAAGTTATGAATAAGCTAAAATATAATGATGAATATAAATCAATTCAAGATGTAGTAGATAAAGAATATACTGTACCACTTTCTACTTTCAAAATGCCTATAATATCTCGTTTTAGAGAAGCATATATGTTTATGAGAACAAAAGAAAATAGTTCAATATATGCAGCTATAGATTTGGCAGTTGAATTAATGTTTAATTCAAATTTGAATCCTGCAGTAATTAGAGCTGCAAAAGATTTGAAAGAATTAAATATTTATCTAGATTGTTTATATGAAAATGAAGTTGATAAATTTGATTGTTTCAAAATTATTTATAAGGTATTACCTAAAATAAAATAATTTAAAAGAGAAGATTTTGAAAATCTTCTCTTTTAGTTTGTTTCATTTTTTAAATTATTTTCTTCCACTACTTCTTTCTTTAATCTAATATTTAATCCATGAATTCGTTTGTCGTAATATACTTCAGCTTTATCTCCATCTTTAATTTCACCAGAAATAATTTTTTTAGCTAATAGTGTTTCAACTTGGGATTGAACAATTCTTTTTAGTGGCCTTGCTCCAAATTCCATATCATACCCTTCTTCAATAAGCCATCTAACTGAATTTTTCGTAAAAGATAATTCTATTCCTCTATCTTTAACTCTATTTATTACACTCTTTAAAAATAATTCTACTATTTTATATACAGCATCTTTTTCTAATGCTTTAAAACAAATTATTTCATCTAATCTATTTAAAAATTCTGGTCTAAAATGTTGTTTTAGTATTTTATCAACTTCTTCTCTTGCTTCTTCTGTAATTTCTTTATGTTTTGCAATACTATTTAATATGAATTGAGATCCTAAATTAGAAGTTAAAATAATAACTGTATTTTTAAAATCTATCAATCTACCTTGTGAATCTGTTAATCTACCATCATCTAAAATTTGTAGGAATATATTAAAGACATCTGGATGTGCTTTTTCAACTTCATCAAATAATACAACAGAATATGGTTTTCTTCTTACCGCTTCTGTAAGTTGCCCTCCTTCTTCATATCCTACATATCCCGGAGGTGCTCCAATTAATCTTGTAACACTGAATTTATCCATATATTCAGACATATCAATTCTTATCATGCTTTTCTCATCATCGAAAAGTGTTGCAGCTAGAGTTTTTCCAAGTTCAGTTTTACCAACACCAGTAGGTCCTAAAAATAGAAATGATCCAATAGGTCTATTAGGATTTGCAATTCCAGCTCTTGCCCTTAAAATTGCTTCACTAACTTTTTTTACAGCTTCATCTTGTCCAACAACTCTTTCATGTAGAATATCTTCCAAATGAAGTAATCTCTCTTTTTCCCCTTCTTCAAGCTTTGAAACTGGAATACCACTCCACTTTGAAATAACAACTGCTATTTCTTCTGCTGTAACCTTATTTTTAAGTAAAGTATTCTTACCTTGAGTCTTTTCAATTTCTTTTTCTTCTTGATCTAATACTTTTTGCAAATTTGGAAGAGTTGAATATTTTAATTCTGCAGCTTTACTTAAATCATAATTTCGTTCTGCTTTTTCAATTTCAGCATTAACTTCATCTATTTTTTCTTTTAATTTTTGAATTTTGGAAATATTCTTCTTTTCATCTTCCCATTTTAATTTCATATCTTGAAATTCTTGTCTTAAGTTTGTAAGATCTGTTCTTAATTTCATTAATCTTTTTTGTGTTTTTTCATTTTCTGAATCTTCATTTTCTAAAGATCTTTCCTCAATTTCTAACTGCATTATCTTTCTTGAAATAGTATCTAGTTCTACTGGCATAGATTCTACTTCTGTTCTTATCATACTACATGCTTCATCTATTAAATCTATCGCCTTATCTGGTAAAAATCTATCAGTAATATATCTATTAGCAAGTGTAGCTGCAGCAACTAACGCAGAATCTTGAATTTTTACTCCATGAAAAATTTCAAATTTTTCTTTAATTCCACGTAGTATTGTTATACAATCAGCAACTGTTGGTTCTGGAACAAGAACTTGTTGAAATCTTCTTGTAAGTGCAGGATCTGGTTCTACATACTCTCTATACTCATCTAATGTAGTAGCTCCTACACAATGAAGCTCTCCTCTAGCCAAACGTGGTTTTAACAAATTGCTTGCATCCATTGCACCATCAGATTTTCCGGCTCCAACTAAATTATGTATCTCATCTATAAATAGAATAATATTTCCTTCACTTTTATCTATTTCTTTTAATATATTCGTAAGTCTTTCTTCAAACTCACCTTTATATTTTGCTCCAGCAATTAATAAACCTAAATCTAATTCAAAAAGTGTTTTTCCTTTTAAACTTGTAGGTACATCTCCTCTAACAATTCTTTGTGCTAATCCTTCAACAATAGCTGTTTTACCAACACCTGGTTCTCCTATTAAAACTGGATTATTTTTGGTTTTACGAGATAGTATTCTAATAACATTTCTAATTTCTTCATCTCTACCTATTACCGGATTTAGTTTATTTTGCTTTGCCAAATCAGTAACATTTTTTCCAAATTTATTAAGTACACTATTAACTACTTCTCCTTCATTTCCACTGTCTACTACACTTTCTCTTATTTGTTTTATGGTTGTTGAGAATTTGTTTTTATCAATTTTATATGATTTTAATATCTTTTTAAATCTATCAGTTCCTTTTTCAATTAAACCAAGCATTAGATGTTCTACAGAAATAAATTCATCTTTCATTAATTTTGCTTGTTTCTCAGCTTCGTCTAAAGAATTCTCAACTTCTATTGAAAATTTTAACGTTATAGGACCTTTTACTTTTTTCATGCTATCTATTTCATCTTTAACAACACTAATTAATGAATCTACATCAACATTCATTTTTTTTAATAGCATATATATTATTCCATTTGGATTATCTAAAAATGCATATAACATATGAAAGTCTGTAATTTCAGAATTTTTATTTTTTGTAGTAAGATTACTTGCAATTGTTATGGCTTCTCTAGATTTTTCGTTAAAATTTGATACATCCATACTTCATTCTCCTTTGTAGTTTTATTTTTGAGTTAATAATATGCAAAACAAAACATTTATGTATTGAAGAGTTCCTAAAAGCTTAATCAAAATCTCCACTCTATTTTGAACTTTTTTATCTAATTTATCATTTTTCTTTTGCAATTCTTGCCAAATCAATAAACTTACTATAATCATTGCAAAATCAAAGAAAATCATTGTTCTTTCACCAGATACAAATACTGTAGGTGAAAATCCCATTATTAATCTTGAACTAAGTCCAACTAAAAAGACCAAAATAGCTATATTATTTTTTAGATTTTTAAAAATTAATAATATTGACATAATTAAACAAATTATAATTGCAAAAGAAAAAATAATAGGTATTAGATTTATCAAATTATTACTATTTGCGGCTGTAATCATAACTTTCTCATCTGCTACAATACTTCTTAATTCTCCTGAAAATGGAAAAATTGTATTAGTTATACTTCTAAAATAATTTAGTATTAAAAGTGACATTAAAGGTATTACAGCAACTATTCTATATAATTTATTTTTATAACAAGAAAAAATATATACAACAATTATTAAACTTAATAAACAAAATACCAAATTTCCATTTTTAATTATTAATCCAACAGTTGATGTAAAACCTAAAGCAAATTTATCTAAAAAAGTTAGCATTCCAAAATCTTTAAAGTTTTCATTAATCTCTATACTATTTCTAATATAATTTCCTGGACATGTTAGTATAAATATTAAACTTGCAATTGATAAAACAGTTTGAATAACCATAAAAGGATGTATTTTTTTATTTCTTATAATCATAAATATAGTAAATAAAATATAACATCCAACTAATATACAACATGACTGTTCTTGATTACCTGCAAAAATTAAAGCCAATATATATAGTGGATATTCAATTATTTTTATCTTTTCTTTGCTCCATATTTTCTTAATTGGTACTAAAGAGTATAAACATGTAGCAAGTGGCCACATGTAATTAACTGTTGTTGCTGCCCAACCAGCACTATTCATTACATTTAATGGATAAATCAATATCATAAATAAAAGCATAATATTATTATCTGTTTTATTATCATTTACAAATATTTTTGATATTGAATAACCAGCAAGTGTTACCATTAATGCTTGAACTAAAATCCAAAAATACTTTGAAATTTTTAATGAACCACATAAAGCATATTCTATAAGGAATCTTGAAGTCCAGTTAAAATATCTTGGGCCAACATATGAAAAAATTGTTGTACCTGTAACACTATCTAAAAAAGTTTTATCATCATATTTATTTGGAGTTACAAACATTGTTAAGACTAATTCTAATATAAATAATGCAAATAAAGCTCCTCTTCCATTTTCAAGAAATTTTTTTATCTTTTCTTTCATATTCTCCATCCTTTTATACTTCTACAGATATTTTTGTATTTGCAAGTATATCTTCTTGATCATTTCTGTATAAAACATATATA
>JAUNMV010000060.1 GCA_030531695.1 Bacilli bacterium
AAAGTTACAAATAAGACAATCATTATTATTAAACTCATATTCTAATAAAATATCTTCATTTAAAACATCTATATCTATATTTAAATATTTATTAAAAGTAAGACCAATTCTAGAAGTAATATCTTTATCAATAATAGAACTCTTAAGATTAATATTACTTTTAAAATCATGAAAATTATAAGTATCAGGTAAATCTAAATCTACTACTAAATCATTTACTTTAAAATTATTAGTAGTACGTACATTATCATCTAATTTATTTAATGTATATTTCATAATATACCTCCTAACCTATAGTTCCTTCTAATTCTAGTTCAATTAATCTATTCATCTCTACTGCATATTCCACTGGGAATGCTTTAGCAATAGGTTCAGCAAAACCTCTTACAATTAAACTCTTAGCATCCTCTTCACTTAATCCTCTACTCATTAAATAATATATTGATTCTTCACTTATCTTACCTATAGTAGCTTCATGTGAGAATTCTACATTATCAGTCTCAATTGTATTACAAGGAATAGTATCACTACGAGAAATACTATCTAACATTAAAGATTCACAAGATAAAGCAAGTTTAGAATTAATAGCATTTTTCTTAACTAATACATTACTTCTAAAAGTACATATACCACCATCTTTAGAAATTGATTTAGAATTAACAATACTCTTAGTATTAGGAGCATTATGTATAATTTTCAATCCTGTATCAAGATTTTGTCCATTTCCTGCGAAAGATATATTAGTAAACTCACATATACTACCTCTACCATTTAAAACACTTAAAGGATATAACATACTTACTTTAGAACCAAAGGAACCCATAATCCATTCTATCTTACCATTCTCTTCTACATAACATTTCTTAGTATTAAGATTTAACATATTCTTAGACCAATTCTCAATTGTACTAAATCTTAAAGTGGCTCCTCTTTTTACAAATAATTCAACACATCCAGCATGAAGATTTAATTCGTTATATCCCGGAGCAGAACATCCTTCAATAAATTGTAATTCACTACCTTCGTCTACAATAATTAAAGTATGTTCAAATTGACCAGCCCCTGCTTCATTAAGTCTAAAATAACTTTGTAGAGGTCTATCTAATTTAGTATTCTTAGGTATATATACAAAACTACCTCCAGAAAATAAAGCATAATGTAAGGCAATATACTTATGATCATAGATTGGTACTGCTTTAGTAAAATATTCATGTACTAAATCTGGATATTCACGTAAAGCTTCATCAAAACTAGTATAAATAATACCTTTTTCTTTTAAATCATCACTTAAATTATGATATACAGTTTCTGAATCAAATTGTGCACCACTTCCAGCTAAAGCTTGTTTTTCAGCCTCAGGTATACCTAACTTATCAAATACATTCTTAATATCTTCTGGAACATCATCCCAACTCTTAACTTCCCTATCAACCGGTTTAACATAAGTCGCAATATTATTAATATCTAAATAACTTATATCAGGTCCCCAATTAGGATTTTCCATCTTGTAGTAAGCATCTAATGCTTTTAATCTAATATCAAGTGCCCAATCTGGTTCACCTTTTTCTTTACTTAATTCAGTAATTAAATCTTCAGTCAATCCATATTGTTTCTTTAAAGTAGTATTATAAGCTTTTTCATTATAAACATTTCTAGTATCTTGATCTAAATAATTATCTACATCTGTTTTAGCCATAATATCACCTACTTTATATATTCACTATATCCATTCTTTTCAATTTCACTAGCTAAAGAAGCATCTCCAGTCTTAATAATCTTACCATCTACTAATATATGAACTTTATCTACATGTAGATTTTCAAGTATCTTAGTTGAATGAGTAATAATAAGTACTGCATTATCATCATTTTTAAACATATTAATACCTTTAGATACAGTTCTTATCGCATCTACATCAAGTCCTGAATCAGTCTCATCTAATATAGCTAATTTAGGATTTAATATAAGCATTTGTAATATTTCATTCTTTTTCTTTTCTCCACCACTAAATCCTACATTAAAGTCACGTGACACATATTCACTCTTCATATTAAGTTCATTCATGTATCCTTCTACTTCTTTTTGAAAACTAAATATATTAGGTTTAGTACCAGAAATAGCTTTCTTTGTAGTTTTTAAGAAGTTAGCTAAACTTACTCCAGGAATCTCTACAGGACTCTGAAATGACATAAAAACACCCTTTTTAGCTATTTTATCAGTACTTAGTCCAGTAATATCATCTCCATCTAAAGTAATAGACCCATCAGTAATAATATATCTAGGAGAAGAAAAAATAGTATTAGCTAAAGTACTCTTCCCTGAACCATTAGGCCCCATAATAACATGTACTTCTCCCTTATTAATAATTAAATCTAATCCTTTTAAAATATGTTTATCATTATCATCTTCTGCAATAGTACATAAATTCTTTATATTTAATAATTCACTCATAATAACCTCCTATAAATAATCATCTAAAGTCTTACTATTTAAGTAATCATTTATCTCATCACTTAAACCTTTCCATAAAGGATAAGTTCTACACATTCCCTTCTTAGGACAATCATTATCTCCTAAACAAGAAACTATGTCTACTTCTTCTTCACTAGCTTTAATAATATCTCCTATTTTATAATGATCAGGAGAATATTTTAACTTATAACCTCCAGTACTCCCTCTAGAAGTAATAAAAAAGTCATATTTCTTTAAACTAGTCATAATCTTTTCTAAGTATTTTAAAGATATATTTTCTCTTTCACTAATCTCATTTAAAGATACAAATTTATCTTCCCTATAAGCTTCAGCTATATCTAACATTATAGTTAAACCATATCTTCCTTTAGTAGATAACTTCATATTATCCCTCCGAGTAATTATTTTACTACTAATTTAGTAGGAATTCAACATAAAGAAAAAGAATTAGAAAACTAATTCTTATTACATAAACTTATCTAATATATCTTTACCTCTTAATTGCATTAACCAATTATCTGGTATATCATCTTCTCCATATAAAATAGATGCCATACAACCAACCATAGAAGATACTATATTAGTTTTACCTCCTAAATTAATCGCTCCTAATATACTTTGAGAATAATTCTCACTATTTAAAAGTACATAGAAAGCAGCTTCTACTATATATACTATAAAACCATCTGTTCTAATATTATCAATATTTACTTCTTTTAAACTAGTTTTTAATATACGATAGTATAGTTGTAAATACTCTGTTTTAAAGAATGAAAAATCACAACATTGTAACATAGATAAAGATGCATATTTATCTTTTCCTCTAAGTAAGAATACTAAATACATAGTATATATATAACAACCAATTATATTAATTTCATGATTATGTGTAATACTAGTAAAATCTTTAACTAATAGATATATTTCTTTTTCTTGTAATTTATTCTTATAAGCATAATAAGCTACTGGATACATCATAATTAAAGCTCCAGAACCATTTTCATTTAAATCTATGATTCCACACTTATCTATATCCATTCCATCTCTATATCTTTCTAAAGATCTAGAAGTAATCTTACCTAATGTAGGATTATTACCTCTAATAGAATATACACCACAACTTACATCATATAGTCTATTCATAATAGATTCTTTAGTAAGATGTCCATGTCTATCAAAAGACTCTTTAACTGCTAATGTAACTTCAGTAGGTAATCCAAAAGAACCTAATGGTAGATTATATTCTCCTCCACCAATCATCCCTGTAACAGGATTATTTAATAGTTCTTCTCTTGATTTATTTATTAGTGGTATTCCTAAAGCATCCCCTACCGCAAGTCCTAAAAGACCTTCTCTAAATTCATGCATATGCATCACCACAATATTAATATATAATAAATTCCTTTATATTTCAAGGAAAGTATAAATATAATTAATTTTATTGTATAATAATTTTATAAGGAGGTACTTATGTTAATAGGAATATGTGGTATGCAAGGTAGTGGTAAAACTACTCTAAGAAAAGAATTATTAAAAAGAATTCCAAACTCTATAGATTTAGATATAGATATAATAGCTCATGATATTTATAATAATCCAGATTGTTTCAATGAAGTAACTTCTACTTTTAAAGATATAACTACAAATGGTAAAATTGATAGAAAAAAATTAGGAGATATAGTATTCTCTTCTCCTGATGAAATGTTAAAACTAACTAATTGTACATGGAAATATATGGAACAGATTATAGATAAATTTATAAGTGATAATAAAGATAAAGTAATAATATTAGATTGGCTATTATTACATAATACTAAGTTCTTAAAACAATGTGATATAAGAATATTACTAGATATAGATCAAGATATTAGAATGGAAAGAGTTATTAAAAGAGATAATATTTCTAAGGAAAGATTCTTATTTAGAGATAATGCAAATATTCCATATAAAAAGGAAGAATTTAATTATATATATAAGGAATTAGATATAGATAAAATAGAAAGGATGATTAAAGAATATGAAAAGAGTACTATATCCAGGGAGTTTTGATCCTATTACTAAGGGACATATGAATATTATTGATCAAGCATCAAAGATGTTTGATGAAATAATAATAGCTGTAATGAAAAATGTTAATAAGAAGGAGTATTTCTTTGATTATGAGGAAAGAGTAAATATAATAAAAGAGTTATATAAAGATAATCCAAATATTAAAGTAATGACTGCTACAGGTGCAACAGTAGATATTGCTTTAGAAAATAATTGTTGTGGTATTATTAGAGGTTTAAGAAGTCTAACTGATTATAATTACGAAGTAGAAATGCAACAATTTAATAAAGAAATATCAGATAATAAAGTAAATACAGTATGTTTCTTCGCAGATAAAGAATATCAGTTTATTTCTTCATCTCTAGTAAAAGAAGTATTCTATTTAAATAAGGATATTTCTAAATATGTAGATAACTTAGTAATAAATAAAATGAATGAAAAAAGATAGTTTTAACTATCTTTTTTTATTCTTCTACTTTAAAGTCTTCAACGCTTCCATCAGTATTAACTAATTTAGTAATAGCTTCTTCAGCATTCTTTAATTTTTCATCACAAGTTTTAGCTAACTTCATAGCTTCAGTAAATTCTTTTATCGCATCATCTAGTGGTACTTCTCCACTCTCTAGTTTTTTAACGATACCTTCTAATTTTTCTAAGTTTTCTTCGAAACTTAATTCTTTCTTTTCAGCCATAATATTCTTCCTCCCATCGATTATTATTTATTAATAATTCTTTGATTAATTCTTTATATATACCCATATAAGGTCTTTTTAATAATTCTTGTATTTCTAAAACACTCATATTATTTAATAATTCATTTAATTTATCACTTAATTCATCTAATTCATAATCATAACCATCATTATCATTTAAATTACCAAATTCATATATTATCTTATCAAACTCTTCTAACATACTATAAAGCAATTACATTAGTTATTATAGAAACAAACATAGTCACTATAATAATAAAACTATATATTAAGAATGAAATAAAAGATTTATTCAATCCATTCTTTCTAATTAGTAAATATATAAAATAAGGTAAATTTAATAATAATAGTAATCCATAAGAAATACCTAATAATTTATGTATATTAAAATTAGAAGTAGTAATAAGAGATCCACATATTTTACCTCTTAAATTACTATTAGGATAATCATAACATCCAAAGTGAAAAAATAGCATTTCAATTATATATAATAAACACATTACTCCTAAAACTATAAATAAATATTTAAAGAACTTATCTAACTTTTTCATAAAGCTTCTACCTCTACTTTACCATCTCTAAGTTCTAATTCTAATATATCTTTCTTCTTAATATCTTTAACACTTGTAATAACTTTATTATCTTTCTTAACTATACTGAATCCTCTCTCTATAGTCTTTAATGGACTAAGGGGATCTAATTTAGAAACTAAATTTAATAATTTATTACTCTTATTATCTAGTAATTTATATGGATTAGATAATATATAAGAACTCTTTATTTTTAATAATTCTTTTTCTTTTATATTAACTATATTTTTAAGACTATAAGTAAGTCTCTTCTCTAAATCATTTACTTCTACAAAGTAATCTTTATAAATACTTTCTGGATTAGTAAATATAT
>JAUNMV010000010.1:0-23985 GCA_030531695.1 Bacilli bacterium
ATGGTTATAGACAAAGTAGTTTAGTTGCGGGTAATAATACTAATTATGCTGGTAATTTAGTTATTAATGATAAGTCTTCTGTATCTTATACTTATACTTTTAGTGATAGTAATAGTTATAGAAGTACTTATAAGCATCAATTAGTAAGTAATACTAATTTACCTACTAATACAGTTATTACTATTATTGATAATACTAATAGTAGAAGTTATAGATATAAAGTTACTACTCCTACAGATACTATATTATTTAGTAGATTTAGTGAAGTAGGTAATAAGAATGATGTTAAATATAGTGATCCTACTAGTGGTACTATAAATGATGATTTTAAAATTAATCTAGATTTTAGTAAAACTACTTTAAGTAATGATATTAGTAATTTAAAAGTATATATGGAATTACTTGATGGAGAAAGAATTATTAGACCTATAATGGCTACTACAGTATCTGGATTTGATGTAGTTAGAAGTAATAATTGTTCTTTAGGTTTAACTAGTACATTTAATAATACAATTTACTATAATACTGTTAATACTTATAATGTGGATTTTAGTACTACTTATAGTATTACTAATGGAGTAATTGATACTACATTAGAAGGTAAGAGTATTGGTCTTGCTTTAAGAGTACTTGATTCTAGTAGTCATGTTGTTTCTAAGAGAGATTTAAGAAATATTACATTTACATATGGTGGAAATGTTTATTCTGCTGGTAGTGATGGTATTATTAGAATTAATCTTAATAATGGTACTAATAATACTACTGGTAATATTAGAATAGATACTAGTATAGATAATATTAGATTAGCTACTGGTACTTATACATTACAATTAGGATATTTTGTTGCGAGTGATGGAAGTTATTCTAATGATATTACTTATACTAAGAATATTACTATGAGTGTTTTAAATAATAATGTAGAAAGAAATTATACATTTAATGTGGAGATGGATAATACTGATAGAATGTTATCTATTGGAGGAAGTAAGAATATTAACTTTAGAGTACTTCTTAATAGTAATTTAGTTAGTCCTATAGTTAGAGTATCTCTTTATAGAAAGAATTCATTTACAGCTTATAATCAAGCTTATACTAAAGTGGATTTAGCTAGTTATTTAAATACTAATTTAACTTTATATAGTGATTATATTTATAATACTTCTATTACTACTAATAGTAGTGAATATAGAAACGTTATATTAGATTTTGATACATCTAATTTTAGTCATAATGGTTATAAGGTAGTATTTGATTTATATGATGGAAATACTAAAGTAGATAGTATTTCTAAGAATATTATTGTTAGATAGGGGGAGTAAGTTATGAAGAAGAAAATTATTATAATTATATTATTATTCTTTGGATTATTATTTGGTACAGTAATGACTTACTCTTTCTTTAATAATGATACTACTGCTGTAGGTGATCAAGAGATTGCGAAGTTTGTATTTGAATCTTCTAAAAGTGATCATATAGATATTAGTTTAGTAGATCTTAAGCCTGGAGATACTGAGAATTATTTATTTTCTGTTACTAATAAAGATACAGGTATTAGAAGTGATGTTACTATAAATTATCAAATTAGTGTTAGTACTTATCATTTTATGCCATTAGATATTAAATTATATAATATTAATAGTGGAGAGACTTTAGTACTTACTTGTGATGAGAGTTATTCTAGAGATTCTAATAATAATTTGGTTTGTAATACTCCTATAGAAGAGATAGCTTATTCTAGTGATGGAGTAGATAATTATAAATTAGTTGTATCTTTTCCTTCACAATATAATGGTGTAGAGTATGCTGACTTAGTTGATTATTTATCATTAAATATTAGAAGTTGGCAGAAGACTTCATAAGAGGTGATTAAATGAAAAAGAATACAAGAATTATGTTTATAATAATGGCCTTACTTATTGTATTATTTATGATGAGTAGAGGTTACTCTTATGCTAAGTATGCTTCTAATACAGTATGGAATTATTATTTAGAATCTAAAGGTTTATATTTTAATAGTGATTTAACTACTGGTAATACAGATAATAACTGGGATGGAGATAGTATTAGTTTTAATGTTAATAATTATGATAATGATGATTTAGTTACTTCATTTGATATTAGTTATAGAACTACTTGTACTATTACAGGAGAAGCTAGTAGTTATGCTAGTTGTAAGGTTAATGGTACTAATTCTAATATTTATAATGGTACTCTTAGTGGAGGAGTTAAAAGTAGTAGAACTGATTATTTTGATATAGTAAGTAATCAAGAAATAACTGGTTTAAATGTAACTATTACTGTAGAAGCTATTAGTCCATATCATAAGACTATAACTGGTAATTATGTACTTAATATGGGTAGTACTGAGATAGGTGGATTAAATGTTACTTATAACGCAGGTACTAGTAGTGATAAAGTTATAATTACTAATTCTTATAATGAGAATAAATGTTGTAGACTTAGTTGGAATACTAATAAATTAAGAATAGATGATAATAGTGGAGATATTATATCTAGTACTACTGATGGCAATGGATATATAAAAGATATAGTATTTAGTATTAATAAGAAAGATAGTTTAGATTTTACATTTTATAGAACTGATTTTGATGAGAATTTAAATAATAGTCAATTTACTTTAGTAGAAGTAGATGATTGTTAGTTGATGTATACTGTTAAATGTGTTATTATTGATAATAGGAGGATGATTATGAAAGACGTATTAAAGAAGATTAAAAGTATTATTTCATTAATTTTAGGAGTTTGTTTCTTTGCATTTGCACTTGCAATGTCATTGCTATTATTAAATTATAATAAATATGGTCTTACTCAATTTGGAGACACTACATTAATTATTATTAACGGTAATTTAACTAGTGAAAAATTTAGTAGAGGAGATTTAGTACTAGTTGAAGAAAGAAACTTAGATAGATTAAATGTTGGTGATGATGCTTTTGCATATCGTGTTGATGGACAAGGTAGAGTATCAATTGAGTTAGGTAGAGTTGGTAAAATATACAAAGAAGAAAATGCAGTATCATTTGAAAATGGTTCTACATTTGATGCAGAATTCCTAGCAGGTGTTCCTTATAAGACATATGTTAATGTTGGTAAATTCTTATCAGTAGTTGAATCTAAATGGGGATTCTTATTTATAGTATTAGTACCATGTTTCTTAATATTCATCTATGAAGTATATGCATTAATTATAGAAATTAAATATGGAGCTGAAGAAGAAGAATAGTTATTCTTCTTTTTTTATGGTATAATATGTTCGAAGGGAGAGATTATAATTAATGGATTCGTCGTCGGTCGCTGAACGAAATAATATTAGAAATAATTTCGTTGGAAAAGTAAAAGACAAGCTAGAAAGTTGTCAAGATTTAGGAGAGGTAGATTTATATCTTTATTTTAATAGTTTAAATAAATTAGATAATAAATTATTAAAAGAAGAAAAGAAAAAATGTAAGAGAGATTTACTTAATGTTAAGTTACTTCTATTAAAGGATAAGATTACTGATGCTCGTGGACTAGATCGTTTAATTTATTCTATAAGTTATTTAGAAAAACTTATGAAAGAAGATTTAGGTAACTATCAATTACTTAGAGAATATTCTAAACTATGTATGGAAGATTATTCTGCAATTGATGAAGAGAGATACTTATCATTATCTAGATATTGTACTGATTTCTCTAACTTGACATTTAGTTTAGTGGATGACATTAAGAATAGACCATCTAATTCGAGTCTTATACCTGCTGTTATGAGGGTAGAAGAGGAAGAAATTTATTTAAGAGAAAATAATAATGATACTATTTTAATGGTTACTTCTATTATTGATGATAAATGTAAAGTATTAAGAAAATAAGGTATATCCTTATTTTCTTTATTTTTTAATAAAAATATGGTATAATATGTCTACCAATGAGGTGTTATAGATGAAAAACGATGAGTTTTATGACTCGGTTAAGAATATTATGAAAGAAATAGATATGAGTGATGAAGATATCTATAATTATTTTTATAATGAAATAAAAGAATATAAGAATAATATTAAGAGAGAAAAGACTTCATCTAAAGAATTATATAAGAAATTAAAGAGTGAATTAAGATCAAATTATTATGTAGGTTTAAATAAAAAAATATTACCTTCTAGTGTACATTATGCTGATATATTAAGACATAATAGTTATGATAATAAAGTTGTTTTATATAATTATGCACAATTTTCTATTAATCATTTATATATTGGTAATGTAGAAATTTATAAGAAATTTAAAGATTATACTATTAAGTATGATAAATTAGCTAATTTAATGGCTAATAAGATATTAAGTCATGATGATAACTTAGATTTAATTGATGTGAATAATTATGTAGAAAAATCTATTAATAGATTAAATAATGAGAATGAAGATTTAACTGGTCATGTTTTTCAAATAGTTGGAATTAAACAAAAGGTTAAATCTAAAAGAATAATATAATAGGAGCATTTATGAAATTGTATAATAAAAAAGAATTATTATCTAAATTGAATAATGGTTTAGATTTACAAGATGATGAATATAGATTATTAATTAGAAATGGTAATCATGAATTATCTGAGAGATTTTGTATGATAATTAGTGATGATTATTCTGATACTTTATCAGAATATGTTGCTTTAGGAGCTTTAGGTTTTCAAATGAGATATGGAGAAGATATAGATAAGACTCTACCTAAAGCATGTGCTTATATGTTGGCTTCTCTTCCACATATTGCATCAAACTATTTTATCGGATTACAAAATGGTGATATAGCACTAGATAGATTATGTAGATTTAATACAGTTAATTTTTTACATGAAGTAAGAGAGATTGAAAACTTTGAATCTTTAGTAGATAATTTATATGACTCTATTAGTGAAGTAGTAGATTATGGATTTACTCCAGAAAGTTCTTTTGATTTAAGTGATAGAATTGATGATATAAATGAATCAAAGAATAAGATAATGATACTTAGAAAAAAGTATATTAGATAGAATTATCTTGTAAAATAAATAATTTGTGGTATAATGATTTGTATCGACATGGATTAAGAAGTAGTAGTAAGTGAATACTTTAAAGAGAGCTTGTGGTTAGGTGTGAACAAGTAGGGGATAACTTATGAATTCGTCTTAGGAGTTCTTATTAATAGTAAGCGTAATTCTTGCGTTAAAAGATATAGAGTGTATAGTAAAAGAACTATAAAGTAAGGTGGTACCGCGTATATTACGTCCTTACATTATAGTTCTTTTTTTAATCCATGAGTAAATGAAAGGAAGGATTAATATGAAATTAGAAGAGGTAAAAAACGAGTTAGAAAAAGATCTAAAGAGTGTTAAATCTTTAAATGACTTAGATGAATTAAGAATTAAATATCTTAGTAAAAAAGGTTTAATAACTGAACTTAATGCAGAAATTAAGAATATTGCGAATGATGCAAAGAAAGAATTCGGACAAAAAGTTAACGAATTAAGAAATAGTTTTACTACATTCTTTGAAGAAGAAAAGAAAAGATTAGATGAAGAAATGCTTAATAAGAAATTAGAGGGTGAAGCTATTGATATTAGTCTACCTTCTACAAAAGTTATTAGTGGTGCCCCTAATATGTTAGAAGAATTAGTAGAACAAGTAGAAGAAGTATTTATGTCTATGGGATATGATGTAGTAGATGGTCCTGAAATAGAGTTAGATAAATATAACTTTGAAATGTTAAATATTCCTAAAGGACATCCTGCTAGAGATGCTCAAGATACATTCTATATTGAAGGCGAAGAAATATTATTACGTAGTCAAACTTCTCCAGTTCAAGTTAGAACTATGTTAGAAGGTAAGGGAGAAAAACCTATACGTATGATATGTCCTGGTAAAACTTATAGAAGAGATGATGATGATGCAACTCACTCTCATCAATTTATGCAAATAGAAGGATTATTAGTAGATAAAGATATTTCATTAAGTGATTTAAAAGGTACATTAGATTTATTATTTAAAAAGTTATTTGGAGAAGATACTGAAACTAGATTCCATCCTAGTTATTATCAATTTACAGAACCATCTGTTGAAGTAGATATTACTTGTCATAAATGTAAGGGTGAAGGATGCAATATCTGTAAGAATAGTGGATGGATTACTGTAGTTGGTGCTGGTATAGTTCATCCAAATGTACTTAGAATGAGTGGATATGATCCTAATGTATGGAGTGGATTTGCATTTGGTTTCGGTGCTGATAGATTAACTATGTTAAAATACGATATTAATGATTGTCGTGCTATTTATAATACAGATTTAAGAGAGTCTAAAGCTTTCGATAGAAAGGAGGCTGAATAATATGATAAGTCTTGAATGGGTAAAAGATTATATTGATATTAGTGATCAAGATTTAAGAGAACTTGCTCGTAAAATAACTGAGTCTGGTATCAATGTAGAAAAAGTTATTACTAATCATATTGATCACTTAGTAATTGGTGAAGTAGTTGAATGTGTTGATCATCCAGATAGTGATCATTTACATGTATGCCAAGTTAATTTAGGTGATAAAACTACTCAAATAGTATGTGGAGCTCCTAATGTTAGAAAAGGATTAAAAGTAATAGTTGCTACTCCAGGAGCAGTACTTCCAGGAGATTTTGAAATAAAAGCTTCTAAAATTAGAGGTCAAGAATCTAATGGTATGATTTGTGCTTTATATGAATTAGGATTAGAAGAGAAGACTGAAGAAGCATACAATAGAGGAATTGAAGAATTAGATAAAGATGCACCTGTAGGAACTGATCCTCTTAAATATTTAGGATTAGATGATACTTTATATGAATTAGATATTCATAAACATAGAAATAATGATTGTTATTATCATATTGGATTTGCTTATGAAATAGGAGCTATTTTAAATCGTCCAGTAACACTTCCTGTAGATGATTATAAAGAAGTAAAAGATAGTATTGAAGATAATTTTAGTTTAAAAGTAGATACTGTTAAATGTCCTTACTATACAGCTAAGATGGTAAGAAATGTAAAAGTAGGAGAAAGTCCTGATTTTATTAAGAGAAGATTAATTGCTGCTGGTATGAGACCTATTAATAATGTAGTAGATATTTCTAACTATGTAATGTTAGAGTATGGTCAACCACTTCATTTCTTTGATAAGAAGAAGCTTGGAGATAAAGTATTAGTAAGAGATGCTAAAGATAATGAAGAAGTGGTTACATTAGATGGAAAGAATAGAGTATTAAAATCTAGTGATATTGTTATTACTGATGGAGAAAAAGCTGTATGTATTGCTGGTGTAATGGGTGGAGAAAATACTGAAGTAGATGAAAATACTACTGAAATATTAATTGAAGCTGCTATCTTTGATCCTGTAAGTATTAGATATACTGCTGCTAACTTAGATTTACGTAGTGAAGCATCAATTAGATATGGTAAAGGATTAAGTTATGAATATACTGATAAAGCTATGAGAAGAGCTTGTTATCTATTAGAAAAATATGCTGGAGCAGAGGTATTATCTGGCATTGTAAAACATGATAAAGTAGATAAAACTATTCAAACAGTAGAGTTCTATCCAGAAGATGTTAATAAATTATTAGGTATAACTATATCTGAAGATGATATGAAAGTAGAATTAGGAAGATTAGATTTCCCTTATGAATTAAAGAATGGTAAATTTATAGTTACTATTCCTAAGAGAAGACTTGATATAGATCCTAATGTAAATGATATTGCTGAAGAGATAGGTAGACTTTATGGATATCAAAATTTAGTTTCAACATTACCTAGAGTTCCTATTAGAAGAGGAGATTATATAGGGGATGTTAAATATAGAAAACAAATTTCTAAGAGACTTAGAAGATTAGGATTAAATGAGACTAAGACTTATACATTAGTTAGTCCAGAATTAGCTAAAATGTTTGATTATGAAGGAAAAGAACATGTAGTACTTCCAAATCCAATGAGTGTTGATAAGAGTGTTGTTAGAACTACATTAATTCCATCATTATTAAATGTATATGACTATAATAAGAAACGTAAAGTTAAAGATATTATGTTATATGAAATAGCTAAGACTTACGATAAAGCTTATAATGAAGAAAGTAAGATTTGTGGTTTAATGTCTGGTACATATTTAACTAATGGATGGAATATTAATCAAAAAGTTGATTTCTATGTAGTTAAAGGTATTGTTGAAGATATCTTAGATTATATGGGATTCAAGAATAGATATACTTTTGAATTAGGTACATGTTCTGATTTACATCCTGGAGTAAGTGCAGATATTATGTTAGATAGAAAGAAAATTGGTGTAATTGGTAAAGTTCATCCAAAGATTTCTAAAGATGATATCTATGTATTTGAATTAAGTCTACAAGCATTAATGGCTAAGATTAAGCCTATTAAATATAAAGAAGCTCCTAAGTATCCAGTTATTGAAAGAGATTGTGCATTTATCTTAGATAAGAATATTACTTCAGGAGAAGTAGTTTCTACAATTAAGAAAGCTGGAGGAAGATTACTTACAGATATTAGTGTATTCGATGTTTATACAGGAATAAATGTTTCTGATGATAAGAAATCAATTGCTTATAAGTTAACATTTATGGATCAATCTCGTACATTAACTGATGAAGAAGTAATGGAAGCATTTAATAATATTATTAATAAAGTTTGTACAACTCATAATGCAGAACTTAGAGATAAATAAGAGTGACTTAGGTCATTCTTTTTTCTTTAATTTTGTTATATACTAGATATAGGAGGGATAAGTATGTGGGATATTATTATTGTTGGTGCAGGTCCTGCTGGTATGACTGCTGCTTTGTATGCACTAAGAGCTAATAAAAAAGTATTAATAATAGAAGCTAAGACTTATGGCGGACAAATAATTAATGCTTCTAGTATAGAAAATTATCCTGGAATAGAATCTATTAGTGGATTTGATTATGCGACTTCTTTATATAATCAAGTTATTAATAAGGGTGCAGAAATAAAATATGAAACTGTAATACATGTAGATGAAGATAGAGTAGTTACTACTGATAAAGGTAAATATCAAACTAAGAGTGTAATACTTGCAACAGGTGCTGAGAATAGAAAACTTCGAATAGAGGGAGAAAATGAATTAGTAGGTAGAGGAGTAAGTTACTGTGCTACATGTGATGGTAATTTCTATAAAGGAAAAGATGTTTGTGTAGTTGGTGGTGGAAATACGGCATTAGAGGATGCTATATACTTATCTAATATAGTAAATAAAGTTTATCTAATTCATAGAAGAAGTGAATTTAGAGGAGACGAAAAATACGTAGAAGAAATAAATAATATTAATAATATAGAATTAGTATTGGATTCTATCGTAGAAAGAATTAATGGAACTGATAGAGTAGAAAGTATTCTTATTAAGAATCTAGATAATCTAAGAGAAATAAAAGTAGATGGTGTATTTATTGCGGTAGGGCAAGAACCAAAGAATGAGATATTCAAAAATGTTGTAGATTTAGATGATAAAGGATACATTATATCAGAAGATGGTGTTCATACTAAAGTTAAAGGAATTTATGTTGCGGGTGACTCTAGAGTAAAGAGTTTAAGACAATTAACTACTGCAGTTAGTGATGGGGCTATTGCTGCAACAACTGCAATTAAAGAAGCAAAGGAGATTGATTAATATGGTAAAAGAAATACAAGAAAAAGAATTTAGGGAAGTAGTAAGTAATAATAAAAAAGTATTAGTAGATTGTTATGCAGATTGGTGTGGACCTTGTAAGATGTTAGCTCCTATAGTAGATGCAATATCAGAAGAAATGAAGGGTATTTCATTCTATAAATTAAATGTTGATGATTGTGAAACAATTCCTAGAGAATATGGAATTATGTCTATTCCAACATTATTAGTATTTGAAGATGGCAATCTAAAACAAACTATAGTAGGTCTTAGAAGTAAGAGTGAAATAGAAGATATGTTAAAGTAAGAAATGGAATATTATTCCATTTTTTTATTGCATTTTATACTTATTAACAAAATGTTAAAAAGTATATTGACTTTGTATTGGACTAGAGTAATAATTATATTAATGTTAGGAGGATAATGATGAAAATAAATAGTAAAAATATAGAAGCTCTTCGTAAGATTAAGAGATTATTAATTGTAGTGGATATGATTAATGGATTTGTAAGAAAAGGAGCTCTTGCTCATAAAGAAGTAGCTGAAATAATTCCAGAAAATGTTAGATTAGTTGATTCTTTTATTGAAGATAGTGACAGTGCTGTATGTATGGTAAGAGATGCTCATACTAAGAATGCTGCTGAGTTTAAAACTTTCCCTGAACATTGTTTAGCTGGAACTTATGAATCAGAATTAGTTGATGAACTAAAAGAGTATGAGAAAGATTCTTTAGTATACTTAAAGAATTCTACTAATTTTGTTTTTGCACCAAACTTTTTAGAAGATATTAAAAATATGGATAACTTAGAAGAAGTAGTATTAAATGGTTGCTTAACTGATTATTGTATTAAGAATGGAGCTATCTCTTTAAAGAATTTATTTGATCAAGATAATAGAAATATAAATGTTATTGTTGATGAGGCAGGAGTTACTACTTTTGATGGTGAAGGACACAATAGAGAAAAAGTACAAAGAAGTAGTCTAGATGATATGGCAGGAAATGGAATAGTTTTAGTTAAAAATTATGGGAGTGAAATATGGAAAAGATAAATGATACAATGCTTGTAGATGACTACGAGATAAAGATGGGACAGACTTATTTTGATGCAGGAGTAAAAGATACAGTTGTAGTATTTGATGTTTTCTTTAGAAGAAATCCTTTTAAAGGTGGGTATACTATATCTGGAGGATTAGATAATATAATTGATTATATTAATAATTTTCATTTTGATAGTGATGATATTAATTATTTAAGAGGAACAAAAAACTATAGTGAAGAATATTTAGAATATTTAAGTAATTTAAAATTTACTGGTGATTTATATGCAATACCTGATGGTACTCCAGTATTTCCTAATGAACCAGTAATTACTGTTAAGACTAAAGTTATTGAAGCACAAATAATTGAAACAGCAATTTTAGCTCATTTTAATCATGCATCTTTAGTTACTACTAAAGCTAAAAGAATTACTACTGCTGCTGGAGATAGAAGCGTAATGGAATTTGGTGCTAGACGTGCAAGAGGTACAGCTTCTGCATATGAAGCATCTAAATATGCTATTGTTGGAGGATGTTCTGGTACTTCTAATGTTAAAACAGCTGAAGATTTAGGTATAAATGCTTTAGGCACAATGGCTCATTCATTAATTACTTTTTATAATGATGAGAGAGAAGCTTTTTTAAATTTTGCGAAAAGTAATCCAACTAATTGTTTGTTTTTAGTAGATACTTATGACACATTAAAAAGTGGTGTACCTAATGCTATATGGGTTGCTGATAATTATTTAAAACCTAATAATATTCCATTTAAGGGAATTAGAATAGATAGTGGAGACTTAGCCTATTTATCTAAAGAAGCTAGAAAAATGTTAGATGCTGCTGGATATAAAGATGCTGGAATTTGTTTATCTAATGGATTAGATGAATTTACAATTACTTCATTAATTAATCAAGGTGCAGAGTTTAATTCTTTAGGTGTTGGAGATAATATAAGTGCATCTCTAGATAGAGTAGATGGTGTATATAAATTATCTGCTGTAGAAAAGAATGGTTACTTTGTACCTAGATTAAAAGTAAGTAACGATTCAGTTAAGACTATAAATCCTGGATATAAGAAAGTATATAGATTCTATGATAAAGATACTAATTATGCTTTAGGTGATGTAATAGCTTTATATGATGAAGAGATTAATACTGATACTTATAAATTAATTAATCCAGTGGATGAATGGAAAAATAAAACTATAACTAATTATTATGTAAGAGAATTACAAGTAGAAGTATTTAGAAATGGTAAGCTTATCTATAATATGCCCTCTGTAATGGAAAGACGTGAATACTGTAATAATGAAATGAAAACATTATATCCAGAAATAAAGAGATTAGAAAATCCTCATGAATATTATGTAGATTTATCAGAAAAATTATTAAATACTAAAAAAGAATTAATAAGGGAACATAAAGAAAATAATTAATAATGGAGAAGAATATGTTTAATGCGAAAGAAGAAACTGAAAAGATAATTGAATTTATAAGAGACTATTATTCTACTAATAATTTATTAGGAGCAGTAATTGGTATAAGTGGAGGTAAAGATTCAGCAGTAGTTGCAGGATTACTATCTAAAGCAATAGGAGCAGAAAATGTAGTTGGTGTTACAATGCCATGTCATTCACTAGATGAAGATAGAGATGATGCTAAATTAGTTGCTGATACTTTTGGATTTGAATTAATAAATATTGATCTTACAAAGACATTTGATACTTTTAAAAAAGAGATAGATAAGTTCTCAGTCGAAGAAGATAAATTAATTGATTCAGATATAAACTTTAAACCTCGTATTAGAATGAGTACATTATATTATGTGGCAGCAATGTATTCTCATATTAAAAAGGGTACCTATATAGTATGTGGTACATCTAATAAATCAGAATTATATGTAGGTTATTTTACTAAAGGAGGAGACTCTGTTAGTGATTTAAAAACTATAAGTGATTTAACTGTATCAGAAGTAATAAAAGTAGGAGAAGTAATTGGAGTACCTGAAAAAGTACTTTATAAGACTCCATCAGATGGATTATCTAATAAGAGTGATGAAGAAAAATTAGGAGTAACTTATTTTGATATAGAAAAATATATAAATGGTGAAGAAGTAGATTCTATTACTAAAGAAAAAATTGAAAGATTACATAATAGTAGTAGACATAAATTTAATATAATGGAGTATAAAAAATGCGAATAGGTATATATGTAGGTAGTTTTAATCCTGTACATGTGGGACATATACATGTAGTTAACTATTTATTAGAAAATGATTATGTAGATAAAGTATTATTACTTCCTACTCCTTCATATTGGGATAAGACTAATTTAGCTGATATGAATGATAGAATTAATATGTTAAAAGTATATGAGAATGATAAAGTAGTCGTAGATACTATTCATAATAATTATCCATATACTTATCAAGTATTAAATAGTTTAAGAAGGGATTATAAAGATGACCTTTTCTATTTAATAATAGGAAGTGATAATATAGAAAAATTTAATCTATGGCAGCATGTAGATGAGATACTTAAAAATAAAGTTATTATTGTGAGAAGAGATAATACAGATATAGAAAAATATACTTCTAAATTTAATACTAATAACTTTATAATATTAAATGATTTTAAACCTATAGATATTTCTTCTACAGAAATTAGAAATAATATAAATAGTAAATATATAGATAAAGAAGTATATGAATATATAAAAGAAAATAATATTTATTAGGAAAGGTAAGTTGAATAATAAATGTTTAATAGTGAAAAAGAATTTTTAGATAATTATGATTCTAATAAATTTGATAAGTTATCTATGACTGCTGATATATTAGTAATAAGTGTATCTAATAAAGAAAAAACAAATGCTAGAGGTAATGATAATAAAGTAATGAGTATATTACTAGTTAAGAGAGAAGGATATCCTTTTAAAGATAGATATTGTCTTCCTGGAGGTTTTCTAAATCCTAAAGATGAAACACTTGAAGAGTGTGCTAAAAGAGTATTAAAGAAAGAAACTAATTTAGATAATATTTACTTAGAACAATTATATACATTTGATTCTTTAGATAGAGATCCGAGAATGCGAGTAGTATCTACTTCTTTTGTATCTTTAATAGATAAAAATAGATTAACTAATATGATTAATAAGAATGCTAGTTGGTTTGATATAGAAAGTATTAAAGAAGAAGATAATATTATATCTATAAATTTAAATAATGGTAGTGAAAAAATAAATATTAAAATAAAACAAGAATTAAAAGATAAGACTACTGATAGATATAAATATACTGGTATTAATAATAAAGCTATCGCATTTGATCATGATATTGTGATAATTAGTGGTTTAAATAGAATAAGAAATAAATTAAGTTATACTGATATAGTATTTAATATGATGCCTGAATATTTTACTTTAAAAGATCTACAACAAGTATATGAAATAATATTAGGTAAGAAATTATTGGATCCTGCATTTAGAAGAATGATTAGTGATAAAGTTATAAAAACAGATTTAATGGAGAGTGGAATAGGTCATAGACCGAGTGTATTATATAAATATATAAAGAATTTTTAGTCTCCAAATTATTTATACTAATACTAATACTAATTTTTAAATAAAATGTGGTATTTTAAGATATCATATTTATAAAGGTGAAGAAAGATAGTATAATTAAGATAATTAAATTTTAAGGAGTTAATCATTATGGAAACTAAAATAATTTATTTTGTACATGGTACAACATATGATAATGCATCTAAACGATGTAGTGGATGGAAACAAGTAGAATTAAATGAATTAGGTAAAGAACAGGCAGCTAATTTAGGTAAAAATACTAAATTTAAATTTGATGTATTGTTCTCATCTGATCTAGTTAGAGCTATTGATTCTGCAAATATTGCATTTCCATCAGTAGAAAAATATCAGGATAAAAGATTAAGAGAATGTAATTATGGAGATTATGATGGTGAGGATAAGAAACTTGTTGTTTATGAAGAACATGTAGATACTCCTTTTCCAAATGGTGAATCTTTAAAAGATGTAGAAGCAAGAATTAGAGACTTCTTAAAATATATAAATGAAAACTATAAAGGTAAGACTGTAGGTATTATGGCACATCGTGCTCCTCAACTTGCTATTGAAGTTATCACTAAACATATATCATGGGAAGAAGCTAATAAATCTGACTGGAGAAAGACAGGAGACTGGCAACCAGGATGGGAGTATACTCTTCATGAAGAAGATTTAGATTAAATTTATTAAGTATATTTATATAAGTTGTAGGTTTTTACCTACAACTTTTTTGTATTTAGAAATAAGAAATATTAGAGGTGAAGAAAATGTTTAAATATATAAAGAATGAAATTAAGTTAATTAGAGAGAAAGATCCATCAATAAAAAGTAATATAGAAGCACTCCTGCATCCTACTTTTACTATAAAAATATATTATAGAATAAGTCATTATTTTTATAAGAAGGGTCATTATACTATAGCGAGGTTTATTCAAAATAGAGGTAAGAGAAAGACAGGTATAGAGATACATCCTGGAGCTACTATAGGTAAGAATTTCTTTATTGATCATGGAGTAGGTATAGTTATTGGTGAGACTACTATTATTGGAGATAATGTAATGATGTTTCAAGGAGCTACTTTAGGTACGGCAGGAAAAGAAAAAGGCAAACGTCATCCTACTGTTGGGAATAATGTATTGATTGGTGCGAATGCGGTTGTATTAGGTAATTTAAAAATAGGAGATAATGCAAGAGTTGGAGCTGGTGCAGTAGTTGTACATGATGTAAAAAGTAATACTACTGTTACTGGAGTACCTGCAAAAGTAGTAAGAGATTATAATAAAAAATAAAAACTTTTGAAATATAATTGCTTATAAATTATGAGGTTTGTTATAATATTAGCGGAGGTAAGATATATGAAAAAATTAGTAATTGTACGTCATGGACAAAGTATGTGGAATCTTGAAAATAGATTTACTGGTTGGACAGATGTAGATTTATCAGAGAATGGAGTTAATGAAGCTATTAATGCTGGTAAAATGTTAAAAGAGAAAGGATATACTTTTGATATTGCATTTACTTCAGTATTAAAGAGAGCTAATAATACTTTATATCATATACTAGATCAATTAGGAGAAAGGAATATTCCTATTAATTATAGTTATAAGTTAAATGAAAGACATTATGGAGCTCTACAAGGTTTAAATAAAGATGAAACTAGACAAAAATATGGTGATGAACAAGTTAAACTTTGGAGAAGAAGTGCAGATGTACGTCCACCTGAATTAACTAAAGATGATGAAAGATATCCTGGACATGATGACAAATATAAAGGCTTAACTGAAAAAGAATTACCATTAACTGAAAATTTATTAGATACAGTTGATAGAGTAGTTGAATATTGGAAGAGTGATATTAAAGATGTAGTAGCTTCTGATAAGAAAGTTATTATAGTTGCTCATGGTAATAGTTTAAGAGGATTAATGAAATATTTAGATAATTTATCTAATGAAGAAGTTATCTCTTTAGAGATTGCTACTGGTAGACCAATCGTTTATGAATTAAATGATGATTTAACTCCAATTAGACATTATTATATAGATGAAGAATAGTTAGTAAATCTAACTATTTTTTATTTTGTTTTTATGGTAGAATTAAAGAGAATAGAGGTGAAGCAAATGAGAAGAAAATATAAGTTGATTATAGCTGTTTTAATATTGTTTTTAAGTATTGGATTTGCTTACCTTACAGCCAATTTAGATATTACTGGTACTATTGCTTTTAGAGAAAATACATGGGATGTACATCTAGATAATATAGTAGTAGAAGAAGATAGTACTGATGCTCCTATACCTACTATAAATAATAGTAAAGATACAGTTACTTTTACTGTTAGTTTAACTCGTCCTGGAGATTATTATGAATTCTACGTAGATGTAGTAAATGCTGGTACAATGGATGCAACACTTGACTCTACAATGAAGACAACTCTTACAGGTAATTATCTAACTAATTTAAATTATGATGTAACTTACTTTTCTGATAGAGCCATTACTAATGGAGATCTTTTAAGAGCAGGTACTAAAGAAAGAATAAAAGTAAGAGTAGAATATAAATATGACTTAGATAGTTATACCCAATTAAGCGATTTAAACTTATTCTTTAAAGTTAACTATGTAAAAACAGATACACATTCTTCTACTTATAATTCTAAAGTATGGAATTTTGATTCTAAAGGAGAAGAAGATACATTTACAGTACCAAAAACAGGTACTTACAAGCTAGAAGTATGGGGAGCACAAGGCGGTACTGTAGAAAACACATATGGAATAATTGGAGGATATGGAGGATATTCTACAGGTACAATAAACTTAACTAAAGACAATAATATTTATATTAATGTTGGAACTCCAGGAATTTTTTTTGATAGAACAAGAGCAATGGTTATGAAGGGTGGATATAATGGTGGTGGACCATCAAAGAATGGAAAAACCACATCATCTTTAAATGAATCTTTTGCTAGCGGAGGAGGAGCTACACATATTGCTACTTCTAGTGGTTTATTATCAAATAAATCTTCCAGCGCTTCAGATGTAATTATAGTTGCCGGAGGCGGTGGTGGATCTGCAATTGATTATTCTGTTTTAAGTTTAAAAAATAATGGAGGTTCAGGTGGTGGATATATAGGTTGTCCAGGAGAACGTAATGGTAATAATGAAGCTTTAGCATATGGTGGTAGACAGTCTTACTATGCTAATGCTGGATATGAAGGTAATTCGGGATTATTCGGTCAAGGTGGAACTTATGATACAGGAACAACTCAAAAAGGCCCTGGAGGCGGTGGTGGCTTCTATGGTGGTGGAACTAGTGGAGGTTATGCCCATTCAGCAGGTGGAGGTTCTGGATATATAGGAAACACTAATCTTTCTAATAAAATAATGTATTGTTATAACTGTCAAGAAAGTACTGAAGAAGCTAATGAAACTCATATAAAAACTAGAAGTACTACTAATGTAAGTGAGACTCCTACAAGTAATTATGCTAAGAGTGGTCACGGTTACGCTAGAATAACTTTAATAGATTAAGAACTATGATAATTTCATAGTTCTTTTTATGTAAAAAAATGATATACTTAATATAGTATAGTAGGTGATTATATGAAATTGTTTAAAACTAAAATTAATAAAGATTCTTCTAGAGTTGTAATACATAGTTTGAGTGAAGCTTTAATTAAAAAGAATCCTAATGTAGAAAAGGAACATATAATTACTAAGATTAAAAAACATGAGAGATTTTATACTATATGTTTATCTGCTATATTTGTATTGGTTTTTATACTAATTACATTACTTGTAGGTACATCTTATAAATATTTTAAAAAGATGAATTCTTATGTGAGTGGAGATTTAGTAGTAGAATATTCTCCTACTGTTAATGGTATTGGAGATGTTATTACTTTAGATGATACTGATATAGTAGATGATTTTAAAATAAAAGATAATGAGACTTATAAATTTACTATTACTAATAATAGTTTTAAGAAAGCGTTATATAAAATATCTATTAGAGTAGATAAAGATATTATTGAATTAGATGGTTGTGGTAATAATATATTTAGTGATAATAATATTAAATATAATATTAATAAAGGAGATATCTTTAGTTTAGAAGGAAAGAAACTAAAAGATAGATATGTATTAATAGAAGATGTTATTCCTGGTAAGTCTACTAAGGTATATAATTTAAATGTATGGTTAGATAAGGATACTTTATATGAAGGAAAACATTTTCATGGAATTATAGAAGTAGATGTATGTTAAAAAAGTATGATTAATCATACTTTTTCTTTTATAAAATTATTTATTATATCTAGAGTTAATATAGGATAATCTAAGTATGAGAAATGGGATGCTTTTCTAAATATAATTAGAGCGGAATTCTTTATATTTCTTCTATATATGTAAGCATCTTTTAGTGGAGTAGATGTATCATATTGACCCCATAAGATAAGAGTGGATTGAGATATATTTTTTAGAGTGAATTTTAGATCTGTATTTATAATATTCTGAAATGTCTTTCTCATATTATCTGGTAAATTATAATAATCTGTTGATGAGAATTTTTTTAATAGATAAGTATTTATTTTTCTTCTATATTTCATAGGAGATAGTTTGGTTATTCTTTTTAGTATTTTGTATGTATATGTTTTTATGATACTTTTAATAGTTTTCTTTGGCTTTATACCGGCTATATCTATAAGTATTAGTTTATTAATTTTATCATTATAATATCCTGATAGAAGAGTAGCTATTCTACCTCCAAAGGAGTGAGCTATAATAGTTGGATTATTTATATTTTCATGGTTTATTAATTCTCTTATAGTTGATGCATAATCATAGATAGTTAAGTTTTCTTCTTTTACTATGCTTTTACCAAAACCGGGATTATCTATTATATAGATTGTATTATTCTTTGAAAGATTATTAATTAAGTAGTTAAATGTATTTCTAGTATCTCCCCAACCTGGAAGTATTAAGATTACATTTTTACTATTACCATATTTTTCATAATATATTTTAAAAGAACCATTTTCATAGTACATATTCTTCACCTAATATAATTTATGACTTAGTGTAAAATGAGTGTCAGTATCTTGTTTAAGTACTTGATTTATGCTACAATATAATTGACAGGAAGATGCGAGACCGGCTTCTTATAAAACCGACTAAAGTAACGATAAGGGAGTCTTGATCAGTTACCCGTGTTGAATGCCTAAATAAACTTTTTTAGGAATCCTGAAGGTAGCGTACGGACACCCACCTGTGGGAACGCGCAGGTTTTATCGTTTGCAAGGACGCTCTGCCTGTTTTTTTGTGCTCTAATTTGCTTTTTTTGTTGATATATGGTATAATTAGCTAACTATTGAGGGGGATAATAGACAATGGAGTTTTTTATAGGTTGGATGAGTACAATTGCAGCTACTTCAGCTATTAGGTTATTTACGGTTTTTAGTATTATGAAAGATGTTGCGAATCAAGGATTTAAATTAAATATTAATAAGATGCATAAGAATATTGGTTCTTTACCAACTAGTGATGAAACTGGTTCTGATAAAATAATTGATTATGTACCTCTTGTTAATATGATAAATAGCTTTAATCAATTTACTCAATATATTTATAATAGAGATTCTTATTTAATGGCACTAGACCAATTGGATGTTGTCGATGAAATGAGTGAAGTTGAAAAAATTGATTATAAGAGAAACCCTTCTATTATTTCTATTTTAAAGATGTATAGAAATGAAGCTAGAAGAGAAGAAGAAGAAAGAAGAGAACAAGAATTAAAATATACTTTACAAAAAGTTCATGAGATGCATGTATTAGAAGAATATAATGAATACTTTCATAATAGTCAAAAGTCTATAGTAGAATATGAACTAGATAAGAAGACTAGAATACATGGTAAGTATGATGATGTTAAAGATCAGTTAGAACAATATCGTTATGTTGAAACTGGTGATAGTGGTAGAATTTACTATACTATTGATAATAATAAAGGTATTTATTCATTAGATGATTTTAGAGTTGTTTATATGAAAGATATAAATGATAACGATGATGTAACATTTAATGAGAGAAAAGTTGGTTATTTCTTATCTATATTAGATAAAGAAGAAAAAGATACTAATACTGATAAAGTAAATATATATACAAAAAAATAGGAAATTTCCTATTTTTTTTGCTTTTATTAGAATAATTTGATATAATACTGCCTATCGAGGTGTAGATGTATGTTGATTTTACCTATAGTAAATAAAAACAGAATCTTAAATGTACATATTACTTTAAAACATGCAGAGAAAGTTAGAAAAAGAGTAAGTTTTCCTGATGCCTGTGAGAGTGAAATTATTGTTAACGGGAAGAAGTTATCTGAATCTATTTATAATGATTCAAGAGACTATATGGCACCATTAAACTTTATTCGTTATAATACTATGCATTATCCTAGAAATTATTTAATTACTACTAGAGGAGAAAGAGATTCAAACTTATATGATGTATATGAAGTTGCTCCTCCTCCTAGAAAAGTTAGTGATGGATTAGATAATTTATATGGACGAGTTTTAACTGATATGAGAAAAGAGATTCCAGGAACTAATAATGGAAGATATATTTCTTTTGAAAAAGTCGGTTTAGGAAAAAGTATTACTGATGAAAAAATTATGAAATTACAAAGAATAGTAAAAGAAGAAAGAGATACAAGTAAGTGGCCTGCTTTATTTGAAAAAGAAGGAATTGCTGATCTTACTGATACTGTTAATTTTATTAGAAATTTTGATTGTACTGTTGTTACTGATACTACTATTCCAGAAGATAGTTTAACAGATACTTTAAAAGCATTAGAAGTAATACATACAAGAGATTCTAAAAATTTAAGAAACTATTATAATATGGCTTTAGAGAATAGAGATATCTATGCTAAATTAAGTTATATTAATCAAATAGTTTATAATCAACCACTTAATTTAATTCAATCTAATAGACAAAAACAATTAGTTAAACATAAGGATGTTACATACAATAATGCTGCCTAAATTAACTAGATTAGAAAAGATTATTGGTACTCTTAATGTTAAGTCATTAGAAAGTAAATGTGTATTAGTATTGGGTGTTGGTGGTGTAGGTGGTTACGTTGTTGAAAGTTTAGTAAGAAGTGGTATTGGAAAGATAATAATTGTAGATTTTGATACTGTAGATATTACTAATATTAATAGACAAATAATTGCCTTAGATTCTACTATTGGAATGAAAAAAGTAGATGTATTAGAGAATAGAATAAAAGATATTAATTCTAATTGTATAGTTATTAAGAATGATAAATTTATAGATAATAATAACTTTTTAGATTTATTTAATGAAAAAATAGATTTCTTTGTTGATGCATGTGATACTGTTAATGTTAAAAAGATGGTTATTAAAACATGTATTGATAAGAATATCCCATTTATTTCTAGTATGGGTACTGGTAATAAGTTAGATCCTTCTAAGTTAGAGATAACTGATATTAGAAAGACTGTTAATGATCCTCTTGCTAGAATACTTAGAAAATATGTTAAAGATGAAAAAATTAATAAAAAAGTACTAGTTTGTTCTTCTTCTGAATTACCTATTAAAACAGGAGATAGAACTCCAGGAAGTTGTGCTTTTGTTCCATCTAGTGCTGGATTACTTATAACTAGTTATATAATTAGATATTTTATAAGCGACAATAAATAGTCGCTTTTTATTTTGTTATGGTATAATGATTATAATAGAGGTGATTCTTTTGAAGCTAATGGATATCTATTATCATGCAACTAATCCTATAGAAGATGATTTAAAGTTCAATAAAATACTTGATGCATATAGTAATCCTAATGGTTTATATGCGGGCCTTTCTACTGCTTCTAGTAGAGATTATAGTAATGCTGATTTTTTTGGTAAATTAAAAGCTAATCATAATTTAAAATATAAAGATGTTTTTTATAGTAAGATTACTAATCTATGGATTAAATCTATTAAAGAGATGAGTAGAGAGTTTTTTAATGAAAGAATTGGTACTCGTAGTTTTTTTGATTTAAGACATAAATATATATTGAAATATGATAATGTTAATAGTAAAGAAGAATCAGATGAATTATTAAAAGGAGATAATTTAAATAATAGTTTAAAAGATGCTTTAGATTTATATAAATGGACATATGATTCTAATTATTGGGAACATGTTAAAGCTGGAAGTGTACATTTAGATAGAGATAAATTTGTAAAGTGTGATCATAGATTATATGTTAATCCTGATGGTGAAGATTTATATCTATTTATGAATTATTTTGTAGATAAGTGTGAAGAGAGAAATTTATCATATTATTTTAAATTTTGTAAGTATTTTTCTAGAGATGATAATTTTGTTTTATATTCATCTACTAAAGAGTTAGATAAATATTTAGAAGTATTAAGAGAAATAAAGCTAGAACATCCTGATTTAGTATCTAGATTTAAGGAACCTCCATTACTTACTGGAAACATAGATGGTTTTATAGGATATGGATCTGAACCAGTAGAATTAAATAAAGATAAAATAGAATATTCTTTTAATTCTTTAAGAGAAAATAAAGTGCTTACTCCTGCTATAGAGAAAGTAACTAGAGAATGGTTAAGAGATAATAGAAATAGAAAGATTAGTTTTAGAGATAAAGAAATAACAGTTAAGAATTTAATTTCATATATGGCAGTAGATGATATATGTGATACTTTAAAGCATTATGTTAAAGATAAAGATTTAAGAACTGCAGTTAATGAAGATGGTATTTGTATGTATGATTTAAATGATACTAATGTTCTTAATAGTATGTTTAATATTATTGATAAAAGAATTGATTCAAATATTGATAAGTACTTAGATTATAGTAATGATTGTGATTCAATTACTATACCACTTAGAGGTGGTAAAAAGTTTTATTTTTCTTCTTATCAATTTGAAAGAGTTATTAATAATTTACCTAAAAAGATAGCTAATGTAGATAAAGAATATGTAGGTAATTTAAAAAATGAAATTAATAAGAATGCAGCTAATTATAAGATTAATGTGAATAAGTTCTTTTTAGATAATTATGCATTAAAACAACTTCAATTAGCTGATTATAATAATCTAAAAGAGAAGAGTAATAATAAAGAGTGGATTGATAAAAAGAATAATGATTTAACTAAGATGTTTACTACTACTGATATTATTAATATAGAAAATAAAAAACAGAACTCAAATTAGTTCTGTTTTTTTATTAGAATATTCTATATAGACCAATAACTTTACCTAATATTGTTACTTCTTTTAATATTATTGGTTCCATAGTATCGTTTTCTGGTTGTAGTCTAAAATGATCTTTTTCTTTATAAAATGTTTTTACTGTTACTTCATTGTTGTCATTCATAGCTACTACTGTTTCTCCATTAATAGCAGTATTTTTTCTTTCTACTATTAAGATATCTCCATCGTAGATACCTACATTAATCATTGATTCTCCACTTACTTTTAGTGTGAATACTTCTTTTTTATTCTTTAATAGAGAAGCAGGTAGTGCGATATATTCATCTGGAGTTTCTATAGCTTCTATTGGAGTACCTGCAGTTACTTTTCCTAGAAGTGGAACATTAACAACATCGTTTTTATCTTCTAGATATTCATTAGGTACTAGTATTTCAATAGTTCTA
>JAUNMV010000010.1:23995-35270 GCA_030531695.1 Bacilli bacterium
TTATCTCCTTTTTTAATATATCCTTTTTCTTCTAACTTAGTTAAGTGAAAATGAATTGTTGCAGGAGATGATAATTTTGCTTTTTGTCCTATTTCTCTTACAGTAGGTGGATATCCATTTTTGGCAATTAATTGTTTTATTACTTGTAGTATATTTTTTTGTTTATCAGTTAGTTTTTCCATAAAGACCTCCTTATAAGATGAGTTTATCACTTATGATTAATTATGTCAAACAAATGTTTAGTATAAAAAACTATCTTTTTCTTAGGTTAATTATAGGTATTATGGTATACTAAATAACAGGTGATAGTATGAAGAAGATTATTTTAGTAGATGGAAATAACTTATTATTTAGAAGTTATTATGCGACAGCTTATACTGGAAATGTTATGAGAAATTCTAAGGGTTTTCCTACTAATGGTTTATATGGATTTATTAATATGATGAATAAAATAATTAGAGAAGAGAAGCCTAGTTATATTTTAGTAGCATTTGATAAGGGTAAGACATTTAGACATGATAAGTATGATGTTTATAAAGCAGGTAGAGCTGCGATGCCAGAAGAGTTAAAACAACAATTTCCTGTTGCGAAAGAAGTATTAGGAGCAATGGGAATTAAATACTTTGAAATAGATAATTATGAAGCAGATGATATTATAGGTACTATGTCTAAGATAGTAGATGAAGAAGATGAATTTATTGCGACTATAGTATCTAGTGATAAAGATTTACTACAATTAATTAGTGATGAAGTAACAGTTAAATTATTAAAGAGTAATGATCATATTATGATGACTCCTGATGTATTTAGAGAGACTTATAAATGTGATCCTATAAAGATGATAGATTTAAAAGCACTTATGGGTGATTCTTCAGATAATATTCCTGGAGTAAAGGGAATAGGTGAAAAGACTGCGATTAATTTAATAGAAAAATATGGTTCTCTTAAGAATTTATATGACAATATAGATAGTGTTACTGGTAAGACTAAAGATAAATTACTAGAAGATAAAGATAATGCATTTATGTCTTATGAGATAGCTACTATATATAGGGAAGTACCTATACCATTTACATTAGATGATTGTAAGTATGAAGGTATTAATAGAGAAAAATTATTTAAGTATTTAGAAGAATTAGAAATGCCTTCTTTAATTAGAAAATATGATTTATATGATGAAGCATTAGTTGCTAAAGAAGAGAAGGTAAAAGAAGAAAAACCTTTAGTTATAGAAGATATATCTAAATTAGATAGTAATAAAGATTATTCTATTTATATAGAGACTCGAGGAGAAGTTTATTCTAAGAGTGAATTATTAGGTATAGGTATCTATGATGGAGAAAAGGGATATTTTATATCTCCATCTGAAATAGATGAATATGGAGATATATTTAATTCTAATAGTAATAAATATACTTACGATTATAAGAAAGATTTAGTAGTATTAAATTCTTATAAGATTAAATTTAATAATATGACATATGATAGTTTAATAGCTTTATATTTACTTGATTATGTAGTTAAAGATGATATTAGTTTTGTAGCTAAGAGTTTTGATTATGATATAGAGTTATATGAAGATACTTTTGGTACTTTAAAAAGACCTAAAGAAGTACCTTTAGAAAGACTTAGAGAACTAGCGATTACTAAAGCTAAGTTTATTTATGAAACTAGAGAGAAAATAGAAGAAAAGATTAAATCTGAAGAGATGGATTATTTATTTAGAAGTATTGAGATGCCTTTGAGCGTAGTGTTAGCGGATATGGAACTTACTGGTATTAAAGTAGATGTAGATTATTTAACTAAAGTACAAAATGAATTAAAGACTAAAATGGATATTGTAGAAAAAGATATATATGAGTTAGCTGGATGTGAATTTAATATTATGTCACCTGTACAACTAGCTAAAGTATTATTTGAAGATTTAATGATACCTTATCCAAAAAGAGTTAAAGATAATAAGTATTCTACAAGTAAAGATATATTAGATAAGTTAGTTGATGATTATCCAATAGTTAATAAAGTATTAGAGTATCGTACTTTATCTAAGTTATATACTAATTATGCAGTAGGTTTAATAGATGAAGTAAGAAGTGATGGTAGAATTCATACTATTTATACACAAGCTTTAACTCGTACTGGAAGATTATCTTCTATTGAACCAAATCTACAAAATATTCCTGCAAGAGGAGAGTATTCTAAGATTATTCGTAAAGCATTTATTCCTGATGAAGATTCAGTATTATTAGGTAGTGATTATTCACAAGTAGAATTACGTGTATTTGCATCACTTTCTAATACAGAGAATTTAATGGAAGCATTTAGAGAAGATAAAGATATTCATGCTAAGACTGCATCAGATATATTTGGAGTACCAATAGAAGAAGTTACTAAAGATCAAAGAAGAACAGCTAAAGCAGTTAACTTTGGTATAGTATATGGAATTAGTTCTTTTGGTCTTGCGGATGACTTAGGTATTGATTTTAGAGATGCTAAAAAGTTTATGGATAATTATTTAGCTACTTATCCTGGAATAGTTAACTTTATGGAAAAGTTAAAAGCAGATGCTTATAGAGATGGATATGTTAAAACATTAATGGGTCGTAAGAGAGTTATTGAAGAATTACAAAGTAAGAATTATATGATTAGACAAGGTGGAGAAAGAATGGCTCTTAATACTCCTATTCAAGGTACTGCAGCTGATATATTAAAGAAAGCTATGGTAGAAATATTTGATGAGTTTAATAAACGTAATTTAAAGAGTAAAATGTTACTTCAAGTACACGATGAACTTGTATTTAATGTAGTTAATAATGAGTTAGATGAAGTAAAAGAAATAGTTAGAGATATAATGGAAAATACTTATAAGTTAAATGTGCCATTAAAAGTAGATATTGAAGTTGGAACTGACTGGAGCGAAGCTAAATAATCCTTTGAGATATTGACATATTATGATATAATATGCATAAATCAGGAGGGATAATGTGGAAAATAAAGGATTAGAAGGTTACAGAGAGTTAAAAAACTATCGTGAAGGGAAAAAGTTTTATACTAAAGAAGATATAAAACCAAATAAAATGTTAACTTACGGTATAGCTGGTGCGGTTATTCTTGGTACTACTATTTTTATGATACCGGGAATTATCGATCCTAATTATGGTATTATTTCTAAATTGATGTGCGGAACAATGACTGCTTTAATTGATATGGGATGGGCTGTTATTGCTATATCTCATATTGATACATTAGAAAAGTATATTGCTAATCCTATGATGTTTAAAGAAAAATATCCTAATGTGGATATGGATATAACTGATGAGAAGTTAGAAAAAGTTTTAGAGTATTCTGATGATAAAAAATTAGAAGAAACTAAAAAGAAATTTGAAGAGCAATCTAATCAATTTAATAATATGAGTACTAGAGAAAAGATAACTTATTTAAAAGAACAAAAAGAATTTTGGGAAGCGGTATCTGTAATAGATGATTATAAAGAAAAAAATAAAGTAAAAACAAAGTAGGTGGAGTATTGTGCCTGAAAAACCAGAGGTAATGACAGTAGTTAGTAAATTAAAACCTAATCTTATTGGTAAAAGAATAGTTAGTTGTAATGTATATTGGGATAATATAATTGCTTATCCAACTACTGATGAATTTAAAAAAGAAATAATTAATCAAAAGATAAATAATATTACTACAAGAGGTAAATTTATAGTAGTAGAGCTAGATAAATATGTTTTACTTATACATTTAAGAATGGAAGGTAAATTCTTATTTAGAAAAATTGGAGAAGAAATTACTAAACATGAACATGTAGAGTTTGAATTAGATGATAATACAAGTTTTAGATATCATGATGTACGTAAGTTTGGTAAGATGTATCTCATTCTTAAAGATGAAGTTTATAATACTAAACCTCTTAGTGAACTAGGAAAAGAATTTTATGATGATTCTTTAGATGGTAAATATTTATATGAGCGTATTTCTAAAATTAAGTTACCTATAAAGACTGTATTACTTGATCAAAGTATTATTTGTGGTATTGGAAATATATATGATGATGAAATATTATTTTTAAGTGGTATAGATCCTAATAGAAGAGCTAATACTATTACTAAGAGAGAATGTGATAGTATTGTTAAGTATACAAGAAAAGTATTAGAACATGCTGTAGAGTTGGGTGGTACTACTATTAAGTCTTTTACATCTAGTGAAGGAGTACATGGATTATTTCAAAATGAACTACTTGTTCATGGTAAGGATAAGGGTACTTGTCCTAATTGTAATAGTCCAATTATTAAAATTAAAATTGGTGGTAGAGGTACTTACTATTGTAGTAAGTGTCAAAAGTAAAAATCTTAGTAAAAATCTAAGATTTTTTGTTGAACTAACATAGTTTTTATGATAAAATTTTCATTGTTATGGAGGAGTATTTGTATGAAAAAAACAAAAATTATTTGTAGTATCGGTCCTGCATCTTGTGAAGCTGATGTAATGGAACAAATGGTACTTGCAGGAATGAATATTGCTAGATTTAATTTCTCTCATATGACAGATGATGAAAGAAATAAGAATATAGCATCAGTAAAAGAAGTAAGAAAGAGAACTGGAGCTAACGTAGCTATTCTTTGGGATACTAAAGGTCCTGAATTTAGAAGTGGAGTACTTGAAGGTGAAACTATTGAATTAGTTGCTGGAAATACTATTCGTTTAGTTAAGGAAGATGTTGTTGGTAATCAAGAAAGAATTACTGTAAATCATCCTGAAGCTTTAGATTCTTTAGAAGTAGGTAATGAAGTATTACTTGAAAATGCTAAAATGAAGATTGAAGTTATTAGTAAAGAAGAAGATGGAGTAACTTGTAAAATTGTTAATGGAGGACTTTTAGGAAATCGTAAATCTTTAAGTGTTCCTGGAGTTAAGTTAAATATTCCATACTTAAGTGAAGCTGATGTAGAAGATATTAAGATAGCATGCCAAAATGGTGGAGAATATATTGCTGCATCATTCGTATCTTGTAAAGAAGATGTTTTAGCTATTCGTGAATTATGTCATCAAAATGGTAGAGATGATTTCTTAATCATTAGTAAAATTGAAAGTGATTTAGGAATTAAAAATATTAATGAAATATTAGAAGTATCTGATGGTATTATGGTTGCTCGTGGAGATATGGGTAATGAAATTCCATCTGCTAGAATTCCAGTAGTTCAAAAAGCTTTAATTAAAGCTGCTAGAAAAGCTGGTAAGATTTGTGTTGTTGCAACAGAAATGCTTGAAACAATGATGGGTAACTTTAGACCTAAGAGAGCTGAAACTTCTGATATTGCTAATGCTGTATTAGATGGAACAGATTGTGTTATGTTAAGTGGTGAAACTACAGTTGGATCTCATCCAATTGAAACAGTTGCTGCTATGGCAAATATTTGTGAAACAACTGAACAATATGCTAAGTTCAATTATGTTGCTACTCAAGATCATGTTGATACAGTTCCTGGAGCAATCGCTGAGTGTGTTGTTGAAAGTTCAAATAGATTAGGTGGTAAAGTAATAGTTGCTTCTACAATCAGTGGATTTACTGCTAGATTAATTAGTAACTTAAAACCAAATGCTCCAATATTAGCTTTAGTACCAGATGAATCTACTGGTAGAAAATTAGCTGCTAACTGGGGAGTTTATCCAGTGATTTTACCTATCTGTAATTCAACTGATGAAGTTATTATTGAAGGTGTAAAAGCTGCTAAAAATAATATTGAATTAGAAGCTGGAGATAAAGTTATTATTACAGGAAGTTTCCCTAATAACGGAGAATCTCGTCCAACTAACTTAATGAAGATAGAAGAAATTATGTAATAAAAAAGTAGTTCGTTATGAACTACTTTTCTTTTATTTTAAAATATTTTTTATATAGACTTTGAGTACCATTTTCTAAGTAATAGTAGTGTAGTATGTATGGGAAGAATAATACTATTCCTACGAAGAATAATAGAAACATTCCAACATTATTAGTAATTAGACCAAATCCTAAGAATAGGATTGTTCCTATACCTTCAAAGAAAGTTACTATTAAATGGATTAATCTTTCGTGTTGGAAGAATTTTATTTGAGTTAATATTTCATCTAGTAATTCTTCTTTATTTTTAATATCTTTCTTTCCAATTATTTCATCTAAATACTCATTATATTGTTTTAAGTTTTCTCTCATATTATCACCTACAATAATTTTACCATAAAAAAAACATATTTTAATTATATGTTTTTATTTATTTTTTTAATTTTATTTTGAGTTGGTTCATTAATAAAATCTTTTTGCATTAATAACTCATGTATTTCTTCTTCTTTAGTATCTAAGAATACTTCTTCAATTCTATCTACACGACATTTTTCTGCTTTAATAATGCTTTCTACTTTTTCTACTGCATCTTCTAATATATCATTTACTACAACATAGTTATATTTAGTTACTTCATTTATTTCTTTATAAGCAGTATGGAATCTTTTAATTATTTTTTCATCAGTTTCAGTTCCACGTTTTTTTAATCTTCTTACTAATTCTTTTAGAGAAGGTGGCATTATAAATATCATTAAGGCTTCTGGTACTAATTTCTTTATGTTTGATGCTCCTTCTATTTCAATAATTAATATGACATCTTTTCCTTTATTTAGCTTTTCTTTAATATATTTTTTAGGAGTACCATAATAATTACCTGCATAGTTAGTATATTCTATAAAGAATCCTTCATTTATTTTTTCTTCGAATTCTTCTTTAGATAGGTAATAGTAGTCTACACCTTCTTGTTCTCCTTCTCTAGGTAATCTTGAAGTAGCAGATACTGATACCCAAAACTCATCAGGATTTCTTTTTATTAATTCTTTTACTACAGTATCTTTTCCGGCACCTGATGGAGCACTTATGACGATTAATTGTCCAGTTTTCTTTTGTTTAATCATTTTCTTCTCCTTTATTTAAATGGTTTATATATTCTTTATTAATTTCTTCTAAATAGTTATTATATGGTAGAGCATATATCTTAGTAGTTTCTATTTCATACTCTAGCATTTTATCTTTATTTCTATTTATCTTACTAATTATTGGAATATCTAATTCTTTTTTAATACTATTTAAATAATCTCTACCAGTATTAGAGAAACCTAATAATCTAAGATAAGTAATATTATTCATTTGTTTAGCTTCTTCTTTAGTAAAGTTTACTAAGATATGAAGTAACATTCTTTGAATTTTATTAGTAGTATATCTCTTACTTTGTAGTTTTTCAATTAATTCATAATAATTATTACAATTAATTATCTCTTTCTTCATTAAGTTTTCTATTCCTTCAGATACTGTTTGATAGATACTTAGATCTTTATCTGTAAGTATTTTATATTTTAAATAACTATAATAATCTTCTATAAAATGTAGATTTTTATAATACTTTAGTGAATTATTAGGTACTAGAGCAGAAATATCTTCTTTATTTTTTAATGCATTTCTTATTGATGTTGCGGAAGATATTTCATTATTTATTTCAGTACTATGATAATTATTAGTACGTTTTATTGTTTCATATTTAATTTTATAATTATTTTGTTTAATAGCTTTTATATAACTTATACCTAATAAATCATTAGGTGTATCTATTACTTTACCTGTTAGGTCTTTTAGAGCTAGAGATAGGGAAGTAGGGTAGTTATTACCAAATTTAGAATATACATGTACTAGTTTATCAAATTCATTATTATTTAATTGGCAATCAACTATTTCTTCTAAGTCTTTTACATTATCACTTTCTGAACCAAATATTACTTTTTCTACGTGTAATTTTTCTAGTATAGTTATAGCTCCATAGGCAAATATATCTGCAGATTGAGTTGCGAATGGGAAGGGTAGTTCTACTACTAAATCAACTCCATTAGCTAGAGCTATTTTACTACGAGTAAATTTATCTAATATTGATACTTCTCCTCGTTCAGTATAGTTACCAGTCATTACAACTACTATTATATGGTCAGGATATTTTTCTTTTATTTTATTTATTTGATATAAGTGTCCATTATGAAATGGATTATATTCAGCTACTATTCCAATTGCTTTCATATTATCCCCTCTCTTATGATGCTTATTTTACCATAAAAGTCTTTTTCTAACAATTAAAATAATTTTATTTCATAATATATAATAGTTAATTAAAAAATATGGTATAATTAAGTAACTGAGGTGAATATTATGAGAGCTTGCGTTGTCGCAGGGGGAACAGGTGGACACATTTATCCGGCTATAGCCATAATTAATAAAATTAAGGAAAAAGAAGAAGATAGTGAGATTTTATATATCGGTACTACTGATAGAATGGAAAAAGATATTATTCCTAAGTTAGGTATTCCATATATTGGGATAGAGATGAGTGGTTTAAATAGAAAAAACTTTTTCTCTAATTTTGCGGTTATGTCATTATTTTTTAAGGCGGTTAAAAAAGCAGAAGTTGAATTAAAAAAATTTAATCCAGATGTAGTTATTGGAGTAGGTGGATATATTACAGCTCCAGTACTATATGCAGCACATAAATTAAAATATAAAGTTGTTATACATGAACAAAATTCTATACCGGGAGTATCTAATAAATTCTTAAGTAACTTTGCAGATAAAGTATTTATATCATTACCTGCTTCTAAGAAATATTTTAATGATAATAAAGTTGTTTATACTGGTAATCCGAGAAGTGAAGAGATAGCTACTATAGAGAAGACTAGTAAATCTACTTTAGGTTTTGATGAAAAAAGAAAATTAGTAGTTATAGTTATGGGTTCTTTAGGAAGTACTACTATGACTAAGAAACTTATGGATTTAATTCCTGGATTTGTGGATAAATCTTATCAAGTATTAATTATTACTGGTAAATCTTATTATGATGATTATAAAGATTTAAATATACCAGATAATGTAAAGATAGTTCCATTTATGGAAAATTTAATTAATATACTTAAGGATACTGATTTAATAGTATCTCGTGCAGGAGCATCTACTATAGCAGAAATTACTGCCATAGGTTTACCTGCAATATTAGTGCCATCTCCTTATGTTACAGGTAATCATCAATATTTAAATGCTAAAGAATTAGCTGATGCAGGAGCTTGTACTATAGTTACAGAAGAGGATTTTTCTCGTAAGAAAATTATATTAGAAATCGATAAGCTATTTGATAATATAGATGATTATAGTAAAATGAAAGAAAGTAGTAAGAAATTAGGAGTTACTGATTCAGCAACTAAGATTTATACTGAAATTAAGAAAATAATTGGGTGAAGATTATGCGTAGAGTACTTGAAGTAATTGAAAGTGAAAATTTGGGTAAATACGAAGAGAATGTTTCTTTAAAGAAATATACTACTTATAAAGTAGGTGGAAAAGCTAGTGTAATAGTTTATCCTAAGAATGTAGATTGTTTAATTAGATTATTGAAAGTTATTAAAGAAGAGAATGTTAATTATAAAGTATTAGGAAAAGGATCAAATGTTTTATTTAGTAGTAATGATTATAATGGTATTATTATTAAATTAGATGAATTTGATCAAATTAAATTCTTAAGTAGAAATAAAATAAGAGTAGGTGCAGGTTATTCATTAATTAAATTATGTATGATAGCTTGTAAGAAGGGATTAGCTGGACTTGAGTTTGCAGCTGGTATTCCTGGAAATATTGGTGGAGCTGTATATATGAATGCAGGAGCCTATAAGAGTGATATGGGTTATGTTGTTCAAAATGTAAAAGTATTAACACCAGAATTAAAAATAATAACTTTAGAAAATAAGGAAATGAATTTCCATTATAGAACATCTTACTTACAAACACATCCAGGATATATATGTTTAGAAGTAACATTAAAACTACAAAAAGGTAAGAAAGAATTAATAGAAGAAGTTATAAAAGAAAGAAAACAAAGACGTCTTGCATCACAACCTCTTGAATATCCTTCAGCAGGAAGTGTATTTAGAAATCCAGAAGGAATGTTTGCAGGACAGTTAATAGAAGAATTAGGATTAAAGGGAATGACTAAGGGTGGAGCTATGGTATCTGAAAAGCATGCTAACTTCATAATTAATTATAAAAATGCAACAGGTGAAGACATAAAAGAACTAATAGAATATGTACATGATGAAGTATTAAAAAAATATAATGTAGATATGAAAATAGAACAAGAATTTGTTAATTGGGAGTAGAAGATAATGCCAAAAAAAGTAATTAAAAAGACTAGAATAAAATTTTTTAATTTATTTTTAATACTTGTTTTTTTTGCAGGTATTGTTTTTGGTGTTTATCTATATTTAAAAGTTCCTGTTAAGAATATTATTATTAATAATACTACTTATTTAAATGATGATTATATTCTTGATTTAGCTCATTTAAAGTATTATCCTGAGTATTATAAATATTCTAATTATAGAATTAAAAAGAATATAATGAAGAGTGAATATATTAGTGATGTTACTGTTAAAAGAAGATTCTTTCATACTATAGAGATAACTATTACTGAAAAGAAACCATTATTCTATAGAGATAGTGATAGAAAAATTGTTTTTTCTGATAGAAGTAGTTTAGTAGAAAATAATGATTTTGTTATATTTAGAATTCCTAGAGTTATGAATTATATACCTAATAATATATATAAATCTTTTATAAAAGGTATGAATAGTATTAATGAAGATACTTTAAGTAGAATTAGTGATATTGTATATGATCCTAATGATTTAGATAAAGAAAGATTCTTATTATATATGGATGATGGTAATATGGTATATCTTACATTAACTAAATTTAAGATGATTAATTATTACAATACAGTACTAGAACAATTAGAAGATAGAAAAGGAATTCTTTATTTAGATAATGGAAATCACTTTCAAATAAAGGAGTAAGAATATGAAGAAATTTTTTAAATATACAATTATATTTAGTATTTCTTTATTTCTACTTCTTTTTTCTTATAATTTATTTTTTGGAGATAGTATAGCTAATTTAGGATTTAGTTATGCAATAGTAAGAGGAGAAGTACCTTATAATGATTTTAATTTAATATTACCTTTATTTTCTCCTTTTATATATGCAATACCATTACTTATATATAACTCGAGTATTACTTTTTATATAACACAAGCTTTATTATTAACAGTATTTTATTATTTAATAGAAAAGAAATTAGGATATAAAACTTATTTATATTTTTTCTTAGTATTATTTAGTTATCCATTATCATTAGTATCTGGATTATTTCCTGGATATAAT
>JAUNMV010000061.1:0-3210 GCA_030531695.1 Bacilli bacterium
AAATAAAGTATTTTGAAAATCATCACTTGAAGGATCTGAATTAGATAATTCATCATTATCAAAACTATATTTTATAAAATTTCCATTTAATAAAATATGAAGTGCATCAATAAAATTTTTGTCATTATTAAACTCTTTTTCAATTTTATTAGATAATAAACTATTAATTTTATTTTTAACACTACTCATTCAAATCACCTCCAATTATTTTTTAATTATCTTTTGGTAGTTTGTTATAATCGTACTTTTCCTCTACCATTTCTAATTGATCAAAAGCAGATTGAACATCATCTATTGCTTTATCAATTGTATATAAACTATCTTCGTTATCTTTCATTATTTTCATATGTTCAATTGTCATAAACATTTTTTGTCTTGCTTTTCTAGTAGTATTTCTCTTTTGATGATCAAATTCTAATAAATCTAATTCAGATTTCTTATACTCATCAATTAAATTTTTCAAATCCTTAGTAGACTTATTTTTATATTTATCTATTCCATATATTGAAAAAGATTCACCATATCCAGATTCTTTTAACATCAAGTCTAAGGACAAATCTAATTCTTCAGCTATTTTTTTTAGAATATCGATATCTGGTTTCTTTATTTTTCCATTAATTGTATCGTTATATGTACTTTGACTCATACCAATCATTTTAGCAAGTTCTCTTTGTGAATAACCTTTAAGTTTTCTTGCATTTTCAACCATCTCTTTAAAATCAGATATAGCCATAATTACACCTCTTTCAGTACTTTTCTATCCTTTTCTATATACCATTTTACCACGGAAAAAAATTATTGTAAACATAAAGAACGAATTTTTCGTTCAAAAGTATTGACTTAAACTATTTGGAGTGTTATATTGTGTATGAACGATATTATCGTTCATTGAAAGGAAGTGATACATTACAATTTAGTGGTTGCGGAAATCGCCGATATGCCGAACCTATAAAATTTCAGGCCAAAAGATTAACTGTCCTTAGGAAAGACAGAGTTATGGGATAACTAAAATCTCAAGTTGTGAGTAATCTAAAACTCACCTACTAATCTATTAAAAAGAAAGGAGGTAAGTAGATGTCTATATTAAAAGTTCATAAAGCATTTGATAAATTTTTAAAAGATCCTAATCTATCATTAAGAGCTAAAGGATTTTTAACAATGGTATTAACTACTGATATTGGTACAGGATTAGATATCGAAAAATATTGTACTGACTCGAAAGAAGATATTAAAGATACCCTACTCGAGTTAAGAATTAATCATTATATTAGATATAATCCCGAAGATAATATGTTAGAAGCTGATGCTGTTCCATATGAAGAACGAGAAAAAGAACAAGATGATTTTGAATTATAAGAAAGGAAGTGATAAATGTATGACAGCAAGTGAAACATTAAAATTAATTGCTAAACAATGGTGTAATCTATCAGATTTAATGAAACTAGCTGGTGTTGGAAGAAATAATGCATTAATTATTAAAAGCACTATTAAGAAAAGACTTGAAAGTGAAAACTATTATGTTCCTAACAATGCAGTACCAATGCAAGAAGTAGTTAAATACTTAAATATAGATATTCCATACTTAGAAGCTAGAGCAAATACTATGAAGGAGGCATAAAGACATGAAGGCTTTTGAAGAACTAAAAGAAACCACAAAAAAAGACATCATAATCGATGGGATAATGAGGTCTAAAGGTGTGTACTTATTAGTATCTAAACCTAAAGTTGGTAAGTCACTATTCGCACTACAACTTGCCAACTCTATTGCAAATAAAAAAGCATTTTTAGGTCATGAGATTCTAAAGCCTTCACCTGTCTTATATATTACTACAGAATTGTCAGATAGTCAATTGAAGGACAGGTGTAACCTACTAGGAATAAGTTTTGAAAAGAATAATTTTTTTGTAATTGATAGAGATGAAAAACAAAATATAAACTTTATGGACATTGAATATCAAGTAAAAGAATTTGCAGAAGAATTAAATGGAAGAATATTAATTCTAGATATGTTAAAAGATATTAACTTTGGTGTTGGATATGATATCAATAGTTATCAAGATATATCTCAAAAACTTATGCCAAAGATTAGAAACTATGCTGATAAGTATAACCTAACTATTCTATTTGTTCATCATTTGAACAAGTTAGGTAAAACACTAGGATCTACTGGTTTTGATGCCGTTGTAGATGGAATAATAAGATTAAGTAAAAATATTTATGATGAAGACACTATTAAATTAGAAATTATAAATAGAGATTATCCTGATATTGAAGAATATCTTCATAAGGATAAGAATCAAGTTTTCTCAATAGCACAAGATAATACTTTAGATTTTATAAATCCAAATATTACTCAGTTTATAAAATACGCTATTAGAGAAAAAGAATTCGACTTCACGATTAGTGATGTCATATTAAAAGCAAATCTAATGTGTACACCTACTCAGTTAGGTAAACTAATTAATTCTAACAAAGATTTGCTTTTAAAAGAAGGTCTTCAGATTTCTAAATATAGAACATCTAATGGTAGAACATACCATTGTAAATATGAAGAACCTTCTCTAGAAAATGAATAAACGTGGCACGTTTTGTTTCGAAGAAATGAAAGTGGCGATAGTGAATCATTTTCATGATTTAGAGAATTTATTAAATTGATAAATTTGATAAAGACGATAAATCACTTGTTACACAAGTGGAGCCTTTGAATTAATTTCATTGGTTTCTGACTTTGTAACAAGACAAGGGATTTTTAAGGGATTCCCTTAAACTCACGATTGGGCTATGCCCTAGTGAGATATGTCACACTTTAATAAATAAAGAATGACTATATTAGAAAGGAGTAAAAATTGAGCAAAAATTATCAAGTTGTTACTTTTAAAACTAAGATTAAATCTAAAGATATTGGTGGACTTGGTGTTGAATTAGACCAACGTAAAGGCTCAGGTAATTACGATCCATCTAGAACTGAATTTAATATAGAATATGTTGGATTAGATAATCATCCTACTCTATCTAGTAAAGTATATGAAACTCTATATACTAGAAATATTCATTTTAATAAAGGAGACAATACAAATATATTAAATGGTTGTATTGTAACTTCTGGTCCAGCATTTTTTAAAGAACTTGGACTACCTATGAAAAAAACTGATAGAACTTATATTGAAGGAGAACATGCAGGTGAATCAGTATACTGTCCAAACATTGAAT
>JAUNMV010000061.1:3220-5723 GCA_030531695.1 Bacilli bacterium
AGAAGATATACCAGAGAAAGTATTAGAATATTTTAATGAAAGTTATAACTTCTTATCTGAATTGGTTGGTAAAGAAAACGTAGTTTATGCTGGGGTACATTTTGATGAAGATACTCCTCATATGCATTTCTATTTTCTACCAGTAGTTAATCAAGTTAAAAGAAAAGTATTTCAAACTGATGAAAATGGAAAAAGAATAACTAAACAAATATTTTCTAAAAATAAAACAATTAAAAATGTACCTATCCAATTAAAAGATAAAGACGGAAATAATATCTATGAAATCGAATATGGTAATTTCTTAAATTCAGATGAATTTTGGAGACAACATGGTGGTAAATCATCTTTTGCTAGAATTCAAGATCAATATAATGAATATATGAAATCTAAAGGTATTGAATTAGATAGAGGTAATGTTGGAGCTAATAAACATCATCAAGATAAAGCCGAATATAATTTAAAAGTATTACAACATCAAATAGAAGATTTAAAACAAGAATTAGAAAAAACAAAATCTATGAACGACATTGAATTAAAAACAAGTAATGATATTAAAAATATTAATGATGAAGATATTTTTAACCCTTCCAAAGACTTTTTAAAGCGATATAAAGATAAAGATGTAGAAGAACTAATTAATTATAGTAAAGAACTTAAAAAAGAGAATTTAAGTGCTATAAAAGAGTCTGATAAAAAGTCTATTGAAATAGAAAAATTAAAGAATCAAGTAAGTCAATTTAAATCAGGTAAAACCTATCAAGATAAAGAAAAAGCAATTGCTAATCAAGAAAGAATTATTGAAGAACAAGAAAAAATAATCAAAGAAAAAGATACAATTATTGAAAGTTTAAAAACACAATTATCTTCACTTAGAGAAAGATTTCAAATTGTATTTGAAGATATTCATGAAAAACTTAATAAAGCTTATCTAGCAGTTGCTCACCTACTTGGATTTAAAGATATAGATAAATATCATGTTGATCATAATTTAATGGAATATAAAGTTCAAGAGATTAATAGAAAATATGAACCTAAAAACAAGAAAACAGAAAAGGAGAAAACAGATGACTATGAATTATAAATATAATAAAAACTATGGTAAAATAACAATGACACTTGGTTATTTTACAGGTAACGAAGGAGGAATGAATTAATGCCTGTAAGACAATTAAAGAAAAATAAATGGACTAAAGATGGAAGAAGTTGGATTTTCTATCTTTATGAAAGACAAATAGATGGTACTCTAAAACAATATACTTCTAAAGCTTTTTTAACAAAAGAAGAAGCTGAACGTGAGGAACTTATATATCGAGATAAATATTTAACTAGTAGTGTTAATCCTCATATGACTTTTAGAGAAGCCTATTTAAAATTTTATGAATATAAAGCTGATAAGGTTAGAACTACTACTTTAAAAACATATAGAGATAGAATGAGATATATGGGAATACTTGATAATATAGAACTAGTTAATTTAAACGGTGAACACTATCAAATGTGGAGAAATGAAATTAATAAACTTGATATTAGAAGTTCCTATAAAAGAGACATTCAAAAATTTATTAAAATGGTTATAAATTTTGTTGAAAGAAACTATGAATTCAACCTAAGAAAATTTTATACAAAACTAGAACCATTTAACGATCCTAATGAGTTAGAAAAAGAAATGAGATTCTATACACCAGAAGAATTCTATAAGTTTATATCAGTAATAACTGATTTACAAATGAGATGTTTATTTAAAACTTTATACTACTGTGGACTTCGTAGAGGTGAAGCAAGAGGACTAACATGGGATTGTATCGATTTAGACCATAATAGACTATACGTAAAAAAACAAATTGTAGTAGCTGATGCAACACAACCAAAAAGGTGGAAAATAGCTCCACCTAAGACAAAAAAATCAATTAGAACACTTCCATTATCTAATGACTTAAAAAATGATCTAATTGAATTATACAATAAATTTAAACAATTTAAAAACTTTAAAGCAAGTTGGTTTGTATTCGGAGACGTAGAACCTATCACAGTTCATAAAATGAATTATCAAAATGAAAAAAATGCAAATAATGCAGGTATCAAAGTAATTAATCTTCATGGATTCAGACATTCATGTGCTTCAATGCTAATTAACAATAATGTTAATATATCAGTTGTATCTAATTATTTAGGACATGCTGATATTGAAGAAACATTAAATACTTATACTCATATGTTTGAAAATAAACTATATGAAGTAGCAGATTATATAGATAATCAAGCTAATGACCTAGCAAAAGCATTTACAGAAATTAATAGATTTTAAATCAAAATAAACTTATTAACCATTATATAAACCATTAAAATACTAGGTAGATAATGGGTAGAGGTCTTAAAAAAATTTCTTCAAATCTCCGTAAAGCCTTTATTTACGGACAAAAAAAAGTGATTCCCGTATCACTACGGGAATCTTCAGGGGGTTCGGTTGAATATACTCTAACATTTAAACCGTTAGAGATATCGG
>JAUNMV010000062.1 GCA_030531695.1 Bacilli bacterium
GAAGAAGTAGATAACTTCTTAGTAGAAGAAAAACATAGAAATAAAGAACATGTCCATAATAAGAAAAGTAAGCATATATTTACTACTCTATTATTAGTAATTGTACTTTGTTTATCATTAGGTTATTTCTTTACTAGTTTATTCTACAATGAAGTGAGTAATATAACTGGTATTATTAGTTTACTTACTATAGTACTATTTACTATTAGTTTTGTAGTTGTTGGGATAAGTATTGATATAAAGAAAAAAGGATTATTCTTTATTGGTGGATTATGTTTATTATTATTTTATGTAGTTAACATATGTAATACATTTAATCTAATAAATATAGATAATTCTATAGAAGTAGATGACTTTAGAGAATATAGTCTTACTGAAGTAATGAAATGGGCTAGTTCTAATAAAGTAGAAATAGATCAAGAATATGAATATAGTGATATGATTCCAGAATACAAGATTATTAGTCAAAGTGTTAAGCCAGGGACAAAGATTAAGGATATTACTAAGTTAGTTGTTGCGATAAGTGAGGGGCCTTCTCCTTATAAAGAAATAATACTTCCTAATATGATTTCATGGGATACAGAAAAAGTAATTCAATATGTAGAAAAGAACCATTTAAGTAATGTAAATGTTGAATTTGTTGAAAGTGGAGAAAAAGAAGATACAGTTATAGAACAAAGTAAAATTGGTAATGTAAGACGTGATGAAGAAATTAATTTAGTATTCTCTATAGGAGAAGAAATTAATTATGATAAGAGTTTTAAATTAATAGATTTTACTAATAAAAGTAAATTTGAAACTACCCTATATTTAAAACAACATCATTTAGGATTTATGTTTAAAGATGATTTTTCTAAAGATATTAAAAAAGGATTAGTAATGGATCAAAGTATTGAGGCTGGTAAAACAATTAAAGTAAATGATTGGATTGCGATTACTCTATCTAAAGGTCCTGAAATAGAAGTTCCTGATTTAAATAATATGACTACTCAAGAATTAACTAATTGGATTATTACTAATAAATTAAAAGTTAAATTTACTGATAAATATGATTCTAATCATAAAAAGAATAGTATTATTTCAGTAAACTATAAAAAAGGTGATAAGATAGCTCAAGGTACTGTAGTTGAAGTAGTTCTATCTAAAGGTCAATTAAAGATGCCTAAGTTTAAATCATTTGATGAGTTTGTAGATTGGGCTAATAAATACGGAGTAAAATATGAAGAACAAAGAGAATTCTCTAATAGTGTTAAAGCTGGAGAAGTAATTAGTTACTCTGTTGGTAAAGGTTCAGTTATTAAGAATGATGATGTAATTATTGTTAAAGTTAGTGATGGAGAAAAGACATCTGTACCAGATTTAACTGGATTAACTAAAAAAGAAGCAGAAAATAAATTAAATAAGTTAGGATTAAATTATAACTTTCTTTATAAATCTAGTAATACAGTAGCTGAAGGTAAAGTAATTAAACAATCTATTAGTGCAGGAAGTGAAGTATCTAGTGGTACTACAATTACTATAACTATTAGTAGTGGTAAAGAAACAAGTAATTCTAGTTCAAGTAGTAGTTCAAGTTCATCTAGTTCAACTACTCCATCAGTACCTACTCCTACACCTACTCCAGAAGTTAAGAAATCAGCTGATATTTATGTACAACAAACATGGATGGTATCTAATGATCCTCAAGGTACATGTAATAGTTTAAAGAATAATATATGTGGTTCTATAGGATGTATAATAGTATGTAATTATGTAGATAGTGATGATGGTGTGGGATTAATTAGTCCAAGCTCAGCTTATAAAGCTAGAAATACTTATACATTTACTGAAGGTAATAGTTATACATTTACAATTAATCAATAAAAAAGAAGGTTTAAAACCTTCTTTTTTTATTTAACTATTAGTTCTAGTTTCATTCTATTTTTATTTTTTCTTACTATTTGATATTTATTTGTACTATCAAATTCTGCATAAGTAAGATCTCTTAATTCATCATAGTTAGATATATTATCTACTTTAGTTTTAATATAAATAGAATATGTTCCTTTAGGTAGTTTAGATAAATCTATATTAGAATCAAACCAACCTCTAGTCTTAGATAATCCGTCATTTACTTTTAGAGTTATAGGATATCTACCATTTGTAATAGAACCTATATCATATGAATATCTATCAAATGTCTCAGTATTTTCAAATATAATTTGTCTAGATACTGTTTTTAAAGCATCTAAGTTCATTCCTGAAGAATAACTCATACCTACTAGATTTAATGTATTATTATTAAAACTCATATCTTCAAAGACATTAAACATTTTATTCTTTGAAGTAGATGTTTCAATTAAACCATTATCTCTTACTAATAAGTTAGTTGAATATGTCTTAGAATACTCATTATTTTTAAATTCATATCCTCTACCATTATTTGTATTACGTGATGGCATACTTCCATATACTGTATTACTTGATGCATATCTAGCTTTATAATTATTAGTATATACTTCTGCATATATTACATAATCACCTGCAGGTAAATTAGAAATATCTACATTACCTTTAAACCAACCGGAATCATAGTTATAAGCAAATCCATTAAAGTCTTGTGGATAAGAATCAGTCCAATTAGATACTGGATATCTATACTCTTCAGAAGTATTTTCATTTACAAATACTATGTAATGTTTAACTATATCATTTGTAGAATTATTCATATCTTTTACTGCTATAAATCCAGCAAATTCAAATATATTATTATCTTTATATTTAATTGATTCATATGCATATAACGGATCTTTTTCAGTATAATTAGTAAGATCTATTTCTTTTACTACTTTAACATTTATTGTTTTAGTAGTTTTATTATTAAATGAATCTTTTACTTCATATTTAACTGTATAAGTACCTACTTTAGTAATATCAACATTGTTTTCTTTTACTGTGATACTACTTGTAAGATTACCATCTTCTTTATCTAGAGCAGTTACTCCAGTTAATGGATTAAATTCACTATTGATTAATACTTCTTTATCTTCAGCAGTAATTACTGGAGCTTCATCTCCTAATACTACAACTTTAATTGTCTTAGTAGTTGTTTGATTATAAGAATCTGTTACTGAATAAGTAATTTCATATGTACCAGCTTTAGTAGTATCTACTGTATTTTTAGTTTTAGTAATACTATTTGTAATATTACCATCTTCTTTATCAGTAGCTGTAGCATTCTCTACTAAAGTACCATTTACTTTTAATTCAATATCTTCTGCGTTTATTACTGGTACTTCATTTTTAGTTACTGTAATAGTTATTGTTTTTGTAGTTGTTAAATTAGTTGTATCAGTTACTTCATAAGTTATTTGATATGTACCAACCACATCTTTATTTACACTACCACTTCTTACTTTAACTTTATTAGTAATAGTACCATCTTCTACATCTGTAGCAGTTACTCCATCTAATAAGTTAATATCTGTACCTTGTACAATACTCGTATCAAAAGCATTTATTACTGGGAAATTATCAGCATTAATTGAACCATGTAATTCTATAAATACATTATCAATATCTGCAAGTGTCCAACCATATTCATTAGTAGTACCTGAAATATCTACTGGTACTTTATACCATTTACGTCCATCTGCCCAGGCTTCTTCTAATACTGGTACATAAGTGTTTGTAAATAATCCACTAATTATAGTACTTTCTGATTCTACTAAGTTATAGTTAACCCATGTGTATTGGTTACCTGATGCAGTAACTAATGCTTTACCATAAGCTTTATTAGTTATTGTAATACTATCAGCACTTACCCAATGTTTTTGATCATGCCAATATTCAGATGTAACTAAGTAAGATACTAACTTACCTGTACCATCATAAGCCATACCATGAATCATTACATATCTATTTTTTACTAATTGTTGCCCTGTAATAGATTGTAGAGTTGAATCATAATAGAAATTTGTATTCTTTAGTGAATAACCTACTTTTGGTTGATATTCAGTATTTATTACCATTAAATCATATGTATAATCACTATCTAAATAATCAGTAACACTATTAGGAGAAATATATCCATTCTTACCTGTATTAATTAATGTTACTTCTGAAGCAGGTGCCCATACTGTTTGATTCCAGTTATAGTCTCCTGAAGTTATTTCATTATAATTACTGTCGATATTTAAGTCACTTACTATTTCATACCAACCATCTTTATATCCAACTATTACAATAGAGTCTCCGTATTCTGTATATCTATATACTTGTTTAGAATTATAATTAGGAGCGCTATAAGTATAGAAAGATCTATTAGCTATACCTAATTGATAATAGTTATAATCTTGTAGTCCTTTAGATTTATCAAACCAATAATAGTTTGAAGCCATCTTTTCAGACCAGTATGCATCTGATGCATATTTAACATTCATACCTAAGTATTTATCACCAAACTGTGGTCCATAGTATCTCCAATCTCTAGGATGAGCATAACCATAAGTTACCCATCTACTGGCATAACCCAAAATACTTTGAGCAAATGAAGCATACCAGTTAGCTGCTTGATATGGATTAGAGTCTACTGCGTTAAGACCAAATCCATTATTCTTATTAATAGCAAGATTACTTCTACCGTTACCTGTTTCATTTCTACTTAGAGATAAAGAAAGAATTGCATTTACTCCATATTTCTGTTGAGCATTATAGAAATATAATCCTTTACCATATAAACGCGATGTATTATCACTAGCGGCATTACCATAAACATCTCTTGTATAACCTAAATTATTTCTAATATATTCATCTATATTAGTACTAGAGTATGTTGTCTTAGTATGATTAGATAAATATTGGTAATAGTTATAATATGGACTATTCTTATTAATTGAATTATTATAATTACCATTTCTATAATCCATTAACATATTATAAATATTATTATAGAAATAATGTCCATCATAACTATAATAAGTACCTGTATTTAACATTTCTGGTTTAGGACCTATAGTACTTCCTGAACTACCATAGTAATAATCTTGTATTTTATATACATAGTTGTGTCTTATTGAGTCATTAGTTATTGTATATGAACTTAGAGATTTTACCCATGGGAGAGGTACTATTTCTACTACATCCATAGGAACCCATCCAGTATAGTTAGCCATCTTTAAATTAACTGTCCAACCAGCACGTTCACCCCATGCAGAATTTATATATGCAGCATCTACTCCACCATATCCACTACCACCATAGATATATGTATAAGAATATCCTGATAAATCAAACTTATCATAGAAATAAGTTAATTCATCTCCATTTTGTGTCATATCTAGTATAGCTGCATTAGCATCTAATATTTTTACATTATTATAGTATCTAGCCATGATTGCAAGATCTGCCCCACCATTATTTCTCATATCATTTCTAGCAATATAAAAGTCATCATAACATTCTATTTTAGTAACAGAACCATCTTCTTTAAAGCTGGCTAATTCATAATTATTACATACTAATTTATCTTGATAATCATATGCTGAATAGGCGAATACCTTTTTAGGCATAGTAAATAAACCTACTATTAATATGATTAGTAATAAATTTTTCTTTTTCATATTTATCACCTATTCTCTCATTATTATTTTATCATTAAAAAGAATATTATAGGGGTATTTTATAGTATGCAAATTGTATTCTTTACACATTTTTACAAGA
>JAUNMV010000011.1:0-32525 GCA_030531695.1 Bacilli bacterium
GAAGAGGGTATTGGTACTACTTTTACAGTCACATTAAATCAAAAAATAATAAGTGCTGATAATAATACTAGCGAAGAAACAGAATTATTATAGGAGGTATTTATGGGAATTTTTGTTTATATTAATTTGTCTACAATGATTACTTTATTTATTTTCATAGTTTTCTTATGTATAATTTATTATTCTAAAAAAAATATGGATAATATAGAAAATAGAATTTATCGCAATATTCTCTTATGGTGTGCTATTGTAATAGTTATTTCATTGGTATATCAAATATTTTGTTTGATTGATATAGATATATCAATATTTACTGTTGTAAATAAATTATATTGTGGAGCTATGTGCTCATGGAGTTTCTTTTTGACTTTCTATATTATAGTAGTTTGTTATGAAACTAATGAAAAATTATATGCTATTTTAAAAAGAAAAAAAACATTTATATATTTCTATTTATTTATTTTATTTGTTAATTTATCTATTTATTTAACCCCTGTTAATGATATGGTATTTAAAAATAATGAATTTCAATCAGTTAGTGGACCTGGAATAATTCTATTTGGAATCTATATAGCTATATCTTATTTTTTATCTATTTTTTTAATTGTTAAATATAGAAAAAATGTTAATCGAAAGAAGATAATACCTTTTTTATTAATGGCTCCATTATGTATTATTTCTTTGATAGTTCTTGCTATTGTACCTCAATATGCGGTTATACAAATTTTTTATACTTTAGCTTGTTATTTAATGTATCATACAATAGAAAATCCTGATATGAAATTAATAACTCAACTTGAGTTTGCCAGAGATCAAGCAGAAAAAGCATCTAATGCTAAGAGTGATTTCTTAAGTAGTATGTCTCATGAGTTAAGAACTCCATTAAATGCTATAGTTGGTCTTTCTCAGATGATACAAGTAGAGTCTGATAAACCTGAAGTTAAAGAAGATGCAAAAGATATATATCAATCTTCTAATAATTTATTAGATATAGTAGATGGAATACTTGATATTAATAAAATTGATTCTAATAAGATGGAATTAGAGGAAGTAGAATATGACTTATCTAATATTTTAGAAGAAGTAAAAAAGAAAACTATGGTTAGATTAAATGGTAAAGATATAGACTTAATATTTAATGTACCTTCTTTGCCAGAAAAGCTATATGGTGATAAGAATAAAGTAAATACTATTCTTAATAATTTACTTAGTAATTCTGCTAAATATACTGATACTGGAAAGATACAATGTAGTGTAGTATGTAATTGTGATAATGATATTGCGAATATTACAATTAAAGTAAGTGATACTGGTAGAGGAATAGATGAAGTACATAAAGAACTATTATTTACTAGATTTAATAGAAATGAATCTGATAAAGATTCTAATATATCTGGTACTGGTTTAGGATTATTCCTTACTAAATCTTTAGTTGATATTATAGGTGGAAAAATAGATGTTTCTAGTGAAGTGGGATTTGGGTCTACATTTACTGTTACATTTAATCAAAAGATAGTAAAAGATAATGATACTGAGATACTTTAGAATGTCTAATGACATTCTTTTATTTTGATGTTAAAATTATTATAGATAATAGGAGGGGTTATATGAGACCATCTATTTATATTAATATATCTATTGGTACTTGTTGTTTAATATTTCAATTAGCATTACATTTAGTTTATACATTAAAGAAGAAGATTCCTAATATAGATAATAAACTATATAGTAGAATGCTACTATTTAATACTATTACTCTTATTTGTTTTGTTTCTTTATGTACTTTTAATTATTATAATAATAAGCCTATAGCAACTATATTTAATAAAGTAGCTTTATTTTCTACACTCTCATGGGCTTTATTATTTGCTTTTTATATATTTATGGTTGTTGTAGAGAAGAAGACAGATATAGTAAAGTATGTTACTAAAAATGAAAAAAAGATAATCACAAAACCGTCGCGTCCAATGCGGCGGTTTTAATATTACCTCTAGATATTGATGGTACTCCTATATCTACTCCTGGATTTATATTTTGGGATATAAATGTATTAATATTACTTATAGCAGCCTCTATATTAATTATTACTAATAGAAAGAATATAGATAGAAAAAAATTGTTACCTTTTTATTTATGTTTTCTTACCTTTTTATGTGTTCCTCTAGTTTTAGCTTTATTTCCAGAAGTTACATTTGGATTTATGGTTTTTACTATTATTAGTTATATTATGTATAACACTATAGAAAATCCGGATTTAAAAATGCTTAGTGAACTCACTTTAGCTAAAGATCAAGCAGATAAAGCTAATAGAGCTAAAACAGATTTCTTAGCAAGTATGTCACATGAAATTAGAACACCATTAAATGCGATTGTTGGTTTATCTCAATTAGCTCATGAAAGTAATGATATAAATAGTATAAAAGAAGATACTGAAGATATTTTACTTGCTTCACAAAACTTACTAGATATAGTTAATGGTATTATGGATATTAATGAATTGGATGCGAATAATGTTGATTTATTAGAAGGTAAATATAATATTAAAGAAGTATTAGAAGAATTAAGTAGAATGACTAGATTTAGAATAGGTAATAAAGATATTAAATTACGTTGTAGTTTTGATGATAATTTACCTGATTATTTATTTGGTGATAGAGATAAAGTAAAAAGAATTATGTCTAACTTACTTACTAATGCAGTAAAATATACTGATAATGGATTTGTTGATTTTATAGTTGAATCTAAAAATATAAATGATATTTGTGAATTAAGAATACTTGTGAAAGATACTGGTAAAGGTATTAGTTCTGAAAATATAGATAGTATTTTTAATAAATTCTATAGAGAAGATATGGATAAAGATAGTGATATATCGGGTACTGGATTAGGTTTATCTATTACTAAGGGATTAGTTGAATTAATGGATGGTAAGATTACTGTTGATAGTACATTAAACTTAGGAAGTACATTTATTGTTAATATTAATCAAAAAATAGTATATGCAACTGAAAATTGATAGTTGTTTACTATTTTTTTAATGTATAATTTTCTTTGAAGGGATGAATAATATGATAAAGTTAAAAAACGTATCTAAATATTATTATGGAAAAGGTGTAGTTGCTACTGGTTTTTCTAAAGTTAATCTTGAATTAAATTTAGGGGAGTTTGTAGCTATTACTGGAGAGAGTGGATCTGGTAAATCTACTTTATTAAATGTAATAAGTGGATTAGATACTTATGAAGATGGAGAAATGTATATTAATGGTGAAGAAACTAGCCATTATATAGAAAAAGATTTTGAAGAATATAGAAGAAAAAATATTGGTAATATTTATCAAAGCTTTAATTTAATTAATAGTTATACAGTATATCAAAATATAGCTTTAGTATTAATGCTTAATGGTGAAAAAGATATTAAGAATAGAGTTATAGAATTAATTAAAAAAGTAGATTTATATAAGTTTCGTAATACTAAAGTATCTCGTCTTTCTGGTGGACAAAAACAAAGAGTAGCTATAGCTAGAGCATTAGCTAAAGATGTACCTATAATAATAGCAGATGAACCTACTGGTAATCTTGATAAAAGAAGCGCTTTAAGTGTTATGAAATTACTTAGTGAATTATCTCATGATAAATTAGTAATAGTAGTAACACATAACTATGATCAAGTAGCTCCTTATGTAACTAGAAAGATTACTATGCATGATGGAAAGATACTTGAAGATGTAAAAGTTAAAGATATAGATAATAAAGCGACTTATAAACCGAGTAAATTAAATACTTTATCTATTTTTAATAGATTTAGATTAGGATTTAGAAATACATTTAATATAATACCTAAATTTGTTTTACTTTTACTTGTATTCTCTTTTATAGTAGGTGCTTTAATGAGTGAATATTCTTCTTTTAGAAAAGAGGAAACTCAATCTAAAGAAGAGGCTTCTAATGTAGTATTTAAGAATAAGAGTGTTAATAGAATTGTTCTTAAAAAGAAAGATAAATCGGTTATAACTGATAATGATTTAGAGGTATTAAGAAAACTAGATAATGTAGATTATGTAGTTGATAATGATTTATTACTTGATACTGAATTAGGTCTTAGAGATGAAGATGATAATTATTGGGTAAGAACATTTATTATGCCTTATATCAATTTTAAGAATACTGTTGATGTAGGTAGATTACCTGAGAATGATAATGAAATATTATTAGAGATGAATGAAGACTGTTATTACTTTAGTTATGAAAGAGATAAGATGCTTGAAAAGGAATGGTTCTTTGTTAATGACTATAATGAGACTGCTGCTAATAATAAAAAATTAAAAATAGTAGGTATTAGTTATAATAATCATTTAAATTATGATGATATTTATTCTTATGTGGGTGATACTTTACAAAAAGAATTGAAAGTAGAAATACATAAACAATTTAGTGATGTTGTTATTAATTTTTATGGAAAGAATCATAAAGTAGATAGATATTCTACAGCTTTTCAGTTAACTCCATCTGATAGAGTACCTGTTGGTCAAGCATATATACCTGAAAGGTATAGTTATCTGTGTTATAAAAATGACTGTTTATGGTCTACTTTTGATGTTACTAATAATAATTTATATTATAAAGATACTAAGACATTTACTATTAGTAGAACTTATAATAAGAAAAATATTACTAGTATGGTAGATATACCTGATTATAAAAAAGATAATTTTGAATTCCAATATGATGGAAAGATATATATAAATACACAAGACTTTTTATCATTATTTGATAAAGAAAATTATCAAGCTAGTGTTTTTGTTAAAGATAAAGAATTAGTACATGATACAGCTTTAAATATTAATAAGTTGGGATATGAAACATTAGAAATAAAAGATACTTTAGTAGAATTAGGTTTTGCTCAATACATTAGAATAATTAAATTGATTATTACTATAGCTTTAGTAGTAACATTATTCTTCATATCTTATTTCATTATTAAGATTATTTTAAAGAGTAGAAATACTTATTATTCTATTATTAGAATGTTAGGTGGTACTAAAAATATTACTACTGAGTTATTAGTGATTGAATTAATGTTAGTTGCTAATATTGCATACTTTATATTTATGATATTTGTATATATTAATCATATGGGAATGATTAATGTTAAATTATTTACTGATATATATGAAGTATTTAAAGTTAATGATTATATTATTTTATATTTAATTGTTGTTGGAATGGCTTTTGTAAGTAGTATGAGATATTCTAGAAAACTATTTAAAGATAGTGTTATGAAATCATTTAAAGAGGAGGTTTAGTATGATTAAGTTAGATAGAGTTAATAAATACTTTAATAGATTTAGAAGAAATAGTAATCATGTTATTAATAATACTAGCCTTACTTTTGATGATACTGGATTAGTTGCTTTATTAGGACCTTCTGGTTGTGGTAAAACTACTTTATTAAATGCTATTGGTGGATTAGATAAAATATCTTCTGGTAGAATTTATGTTAATGGTAAAAAGATTAGTGGACATAATATTCATAGAATAGATAAATTAAGAAATTTAAATATTGGTTATATATTTCAAGATTATAAATTAGTTGATAATATGAGTGTTTTTGATAATGTAGCATTATCATTAAAAACAATAGGTTTAAAAAATCCTAAAGAGATAGAAAAACGTGTTCATTATGTATTAGAGTGTGTTGGAATGTATCGATATAGAAAACGTCCAGCATCAATGTTATCAGGTGGAGAAAGACAAAGAGTAGGTATAGCAAGAGCTATAGTTAAAAATCCTAATATAATTATTGCTGATGAACCTACAGGTAATCTTGATAGTAAGAACTCGTTAGAGATAATGAATATAATTAAAAAGATTAGTGAAGATAGATTAGTTATACTTGTAACTCATGAAGTTAATTTAGCTAAATTTTATGCATCACGTATTATAGAAATAGAAGATGGTAAAGTAATAAATGATTATATAAATGATCATGAAGATAACTTAGATTATTCTATAGATAATAATATTTATCTTAAGGATATGAATAAACAAGATAAGATTGATTTTGGAATAGATGTTTATAGAGATAAAAATGATTCTTTAGATATAGAAATAGTATTAAAAGGTAATAATATCTTTATAAGAAGTAAGAATGATAGAAAGATAGAAGTAGTAGATGATAATACATCTATAGAGTTTATTGATGATCATTATAAAAAGATGGCTAAAAAAGATTTAGATAATATTAAATTTGATTTTAGTATTTTAAAATCTAATCATAGACTAAGATATAGTTCTATATTTAATCCGTTTACATTTATTACTAATGGATTTAATAAAGTATTAAATTATTCTTTAGTTAAAAAATTATTATTAATAGGATTCTTTTTATCAGGTATATATATAATGATAAGTACTTCTAGAATAGCTGCGAATATGACTATTAAAGATAAAGATTTCGTTACTTATAATAAGAATTATATTGTGGTTAATACTAATAAAGTATTATTAGATGATTATAATAAATATAGTAGTATGAATAATGTTAATTATGTTATTCCTGGAGATAGTGCAGTTACTTTTAAAGTTAAAGTAGATGATTATTATCAAACAAGTAAGATTAATGTTACTATGACTGGTAGTTTATCTAGTATAGATATGATTACTAAAGATGATTTAATAAGTGGTAGAATGCCTGAAAATGATCATGAAATTATTATTGATAAGATGGTTATAGATAGGTTAAAAAATGAAGTAGAAACTGCTAAGATGGTGGGCTTAATTAAGAATAAAGATTTCTTAGATAGAGTAGCTACTATTACAAATTTAAGTGATTTTAAAATAGTTGGTATTTCTAATTTAGAGAGTCCATCTATATATGTAGATAGAGTTAATTTTACAGATATTATTTATAATAATGTAGATAGTGATCAAATATCTTTTGTTACTGATGATGATACTGATGAGACTAGTGATTATCAATATTTTATGTTATTTGCGAATAAAGTATATTTAACTGAAGGTAGATGGCCTGATAATGATTATGAAGTAATGATTAATAAGAGTGAAAAAGAAAATTATCCTTTAAATAAGGAGATGTCTAAAAAGATTAATGGAGTAAAATTAAAAGTAGTTGGATATTATGATAGTTTAGATCAAATAGATAAATATTTAGTAAATAATAATATGATGAGAATATTATTATTAAAGAAATCTAAGAATATGATGATTTATTCTAATGATAAAGAAGCTACATTAAATGAATTAATAGAGAGTGGAGTAAATGCTGAAGACTCTTATGCATCTTCTCGTAATAGTTATATTAAAAGTAGAGAAATGATTACACAAGTACAATTAACTAGTTCAGCTATTATTCTTGCGATATCTTTAATAGAAATAGTATTAATGCTTAGAAGTTCATTCTTATCTAGAATTAAAGAAGTAGGTATATTTAGAGCTATAGGTTTAAAGAAAAAAGATATTTATATTATGTTCAGTGGAGAAATAGTTGCGATAACTACATTTGCTTCTCTTCCTGGAGTATTAATATGTGCATATATTTGTAATCAAATAAGTCAAATTAAAGGATTTGAAAGTGAATTAATAATAAATAAACCTTTAGTATTAGGAACTATATTATTAATATATATATTTAATCTATTCTGTGGATTATTACCTGTAATATTTACTTTAAGAAAAAGACCTGCAGAAATATTATCTAGAGTTGATGCAGATTAAAGTACTTAATAGTACTTTTTTCTTTTGGTGAAAGTTGAAAAAAATATAAAAATATGGTATAATATAGTAACTATTGAGGGGGATTATAGGTATGAATAAAACTGGTATATTTCTTACCGGTGGTGGAGGAATAGGAGCTTTCCACATAGGGTTTTTTAAGGCTTTAGAAGAAGCTGGAATCAAATATGATGGTGTATATGGTAGCTCTGTTGGTGCTATGGTTGCTGGTGCTGCTACATATTTAACATCTGATGAAATGTATGATGCTTGGAGAACTTTGACATTGGAAAGTGTATTAAAAATAGATAGTAAAAAAGTTAAAGATTTAAGTGGTGCTAAAAGAACATTAATGCTTTATAAAGAGGCTTTCTTATCTTGTTGTAGAAGAGATCCACATTTATTTATAAATATTGATGATTTAAGAAAGTTAATGTATGCATCTCTTGATGGAGAAAAAATAAAAGAATCAAAAATAGATTTTGGTATTACAACAACTGAATTACCTAGTATGAAAATGAAAAAAATATATAAAGAAGATATGAGTGTTAATCCTCTTGAATATATTTTAGCAAGTATTTACATGCCAATATTTTCTAGACAAAGAATTATCGATAATAAACATTATTTAGATTTATCTAGATTTAGAAGATATCCATTAGAAATGTTAAAAGAAAGAAAATGTAATAATATATATATAGTTAATATTGAAGCCAATAATTTAAAAAGATTACAAAAACCTATTCTTAAAAATTTTAATAATGGTGAAAAAGTTACATTTATTAATTATGAAAAAAAACCATCTATATTAGATTTTTCTTTAGAACAAGCTGAGAAAAATTTAAGAAGTGGTTATGAAACAACTATGAAAGTTTTAGAAAAAACTATATAATAAAGGAGATCAATATGATCTCTTTTTTGGTAAATGCAACCGAAATTATACAAAAAACAACTAAAAATTGGTAGAACGCAACTGGTTTATTTTGTAAGATTGAGTTGTAAAAAGGAGGAAAAATTATGAATTTTTCAGAAAATTTAAAAAGACTTAGAAAAGAAAATAATCTAAGTCAAGAAGAACTAGCTGAGAAGCTAAAAGTATCTCGTCAAAGTGTATCTAAATGGGAGAGTGGAACTGCATATCCAGAAATGGATAAGATAATTCAAATATCTAATATGTTTAATGTAGGAATAGATGAACTACTAAATAAAGATATTAAAGAAGTACAAGAAGAAAAACAAACTAAAAATAATATTAATAAGTATATTGATGATTTTTTAAACTTTATAACTAAGTCACTTGATATGTTTCTTAATATGAAATTTAAGGATAAATGTAAACTTATTTTTGAAGAATGTTTTATTGCATTTATGTTATTTATATTTTTCTCAATTATAGGATCATTATTTGGAAATGTATTCTTTAATGCATTTAATTTTGTTAATCAACAAGTTTTATATTTTGTTAAAAATCTATTTGATGGAATATATGGTTTAATAACATTTGGTTTAAGTGTAATAGTAATGTTACATATATTTAAAACTAGATATTTAGATTACTATGTAGTAGTAGATAAAGAAGATTTAGATAATACAGATAATAATGAAGAAATTAAGAAAAACTTTGTTCCTGAAAAACGTGAGAAAGTTATTATTAGAGATCCTGAACATTCAGGTTATAAATTTATTAATGGTTTATTAAAAGTATTATTAGTATTAATTAAAATAAATGTAGCATTTATTTTTGTAGGATTCTGTTTTTCATTTATTGGATTAATTGTAAGTTTTGTTTTATCTTTTGCGATTAGTAAAACTGGATTATTCTTTGTTGGAGTATTATTAAGTATTCTTTCAGGTATTGTTATTAATTTTATTATTTTAAATATATTATTTAATTTTATACTTAGTCATAAATGTAAATGGTTATTCTTATTTATAACATTTATTGTATCTCTAGTATTATTAGGTAGTGGTATTGGCTTAGGTACTATTGGTTTTTCTAAATTTGATTTTGTAAGAGAAGAATCATATGAAGTAGAAGATACTCTTCCAATGAATGATAATAGTTTTATTATTAATCATTATAATAGTAACTATAATTATGTAGAGTCAGATAATAGTGATATTAGAGTAGTTATGAGTTGTCCTAATACTTATACTTGTTATGTAGAAAATGAAGATAATATTATTAATATTAGAACTAATTATAAAGAAATGGAGGGAATGAAAATATTCCGTAAAGTTTTAAAAGATTTTAATAATAAAAAAATAGTTACTGATGATCATATTGAAGTAAATATTTATACTAATAAAGAGAATATAGATAGATTACAAAATAATTTTGAAGAATATATAAGAGGCGAATAATAGTCGCCTTTTTTTTGACCTTAGGTTATAATTAATATGATATAACTTATATGTCTTTTGAGGTGATATCTTATGGAAATTAAAATTAATGGTATATTTGATAAGTATAATAATACAGTTAATTTAGATAAAAAATGTAATATCTTTATTGGAGAAAATGGAGTAGGTAAAAGTACTACTATGAAGATAGTAAAATCTTTATTATCTGGTGACTTTATAGAACTACTTAAATATTATTTTAAGAGTATAGAAATAATTGATAATGATACTCATTTAATAATTAATTATTGTGATTTATTTCCTAAATTAGAAGATATACTAGATATTACTAATAACTTTGTTCCTAAAGATACTGAGAATAAATATTATTCAGATACTGATACTAGAATTATTAATATATATTATAAAGACTTATGTAATATTGTTAAGGATAATAAAGATATATATAGACATCTTATTAGAACTATTATTAATGAGAATAATAACTTTTCTCATAATGCTTTTAAAAAACAATACAATGTTGAATCAAATAATTTAAGTAAAATCTCATATTCACTTATTGTTTTTTATAAATTTAGATGTGAAACATTAAAATTTAATAATATTAAGTATCTTGATAATACTACTTTTTGTAGAAATAAATATTATGAGAATATTGATAAATTATTAGCTGAGTATAATAAAATATCATTAATATCTAATGTTAGAGAAATTGATATTAATAATGATGTTTGGACTATCCCAACACAATTTTTTAGTTCTAATTTAGAATATCGTATATTAGATAGTTATAAAAAAGAAGAAAAATATTATATTAGTAAAGTAGATAGAGGTATCAGAAATAGTGATAAGTTTGATAAGAATCATGTACATTTAACTATTCCTGAAAGAGAAAGATATTTAAAAGAATTATTTGAAAAATATGATTTAGAAGAAATTATTAATAATACAATTTATTCTAATATATATGAAAATTATGATTTATATAAAGATTTGATGGGTGAATATAATGATGACGGTACATCTTCTATAGATATTAAAAAAGTATTATTTAAAAATTATTATGATCTAGATACTATTAAGAAATTTACTAGAGATTATTATATAATGCTTAAAAAGATGGTTAATAGAGAATATAGTGCAGAAGAGTTAAATTTAGATTTAATTTTAGAAGATGATTTTATTATGAATAAATATTATTATTTTATGGAACCTCTTATTCCACATTATTCTTTTTATAGATATTTTATGTTAGGAACATCTAAAGATTTATTTACATATGAGACTTTAGTATTTAATAAATTTATTCATGATAATTTAGATTATTATATGGAACATGCTGATAGTAGAGTAAAGAAATTAGATTCTTTACTTAGTGAATATTTTAAAAGTAAAAAGATATATTCTTCTCCTAATGGTTTAATTATTTCTGATGAGTTAGACTACAATAATAGATATAATTTTAAGTATTTATCTGAGGGAGAAAGAAGAGTTATTGTATTACTTATATTAAGTATTTTTAATGATAATGATGTTTTATTAATAGATGAACCTGAAACTTCTTTATCAGTTTTATGGCAACAGAGATTAATTGATGATCTACTAGATAATGGTTCAATTAAACATTTAATTGTATCTACACAATCTCCATTTATTGTGGATGATGATAAGTTAATGGAATATGTTACTTGTTTACCGGGAGATGGTGTAGATGAGTAACTTCTATGATCAATTTAATAATGCTAGAAATAATCAACCTAATTCTAAAATGTTAATGGAATTTAATCAGAAAAGAAATTATATAGATACAGATAATAATGTTTGTTTTGTTGAAGGACCTGATGATAAGAGATTTTATAGATTTATAAAAGGTAATGATAAATTACATAGTATACATAAAAGTGATTATATATATTCAAATAAAAATAGTAATGAATCTCATGGTAAAAGGGGAGTATTACTAATGTATAATTATCTTTATAATAAATTCTCTTCTTATCTAGATAAATGTATTTTTATAGTAGATCATGATTATAATGGTTTAGTAGGATATGGTGTATCTAATGAGAAGGGGATTACTGTTACTAAGAATTATGCTTTTGAAAATTATTTTTTAGAAGATAGTAATATAGATAAGATATTTAATTATTTTAATATTAGTAATGATATAGATAATTTTAAAAAGATACTTAAAAAATATATTATAGATGTAGGTGACTTTGTAAGAGTTAAATCTACTTTAACTAATAATAAACAAGTACATGTTAGTAGTATATTTTCTAATAATGAGATATTTACATTTAATTTTAATAATTCAAATATTTTTAATACTAATTATATGGAAAAAGAAATTACTAATATGTTTGATGCGATAAAGAAAAATTCTAAAGCATATGATTTTTATTTAGTTAAAGCAAAAGATTATATGCATAGTTATAGATGGATTAGAGGACATGATATTTATAATTTTTTATATGAGTATTTAAAACAAATACATAATAAAGATATTAATAATGATGATACTTATAGAGAAATAGTTAAGTTACTTGATGTAAATATTAATGTTAGAGATGGATTAGGTAATATATTAAAATAGGACAATTTGATGTCCTATTTTTTTATAAAAAAAACATGTACTTAGTACATGCTTTAATTTCAATATGGGGCGTCATAAGAGAATCGAACTCTTGCATACTAGTGCCACAAACTAGCGTGTTAACCACTTCACCAATGGCGCCATTTCAATTGACTTCTTTATTTTATAATAGTTTTATTTAAAAATCAAGGGTTTTTCGTTAATTTAGGCTAATAACTATACATACCTTTTTTTGACTCATAAATTAAAAAGAAGGGAGATTATTATGAATTTTGAAAATTATTTAAGAAATGATACTAATTTATTTAATCCTGAAAACGGATATAATTTAGGAAATATGTTTAGTGATTTATATGATCCTTATAAAGATTATAAGCCTACAAAATTAAAAGCAAATAATAAGAAAGAAGAAATGTATTTACAATTATCTAGAATATCTTTTGCGATGCATGAGATGAATTTATATTTAGATTTGCATCCAGAAGATAGAAAGATACTACAATTATTTAATGATTATAGAAAAATGTTTGTTGAATTAGAAAAGAAGTATGAAAGTGAATTTGGACCTTTAACTACTTGTAGTGATACTTTAGAGAAGAGTCCTTTTGGTTGGGTTACTTATTCATTTCCATTTGAGGAGGATATAGATGTTTAGTTATCAAAAAAGATTACAATATCCAGTTAATATTAATAAAAAAGATGTGCGAATGGCTAAATATTTAGTTACACAATATGGTGGACCTAATGGAGAATTAGGAGCAGCTCTTAGATATTTAAATCAAAGAGTTAGTATGCCTGATAATGTAGGTAGAGCATTACTTACTGATATAGGTACTGAAGAATTAGGACATGTAGAAATGTTACAGACTATGATACATCAACTTACTAAGGATGCAACACTTGAAGAATTAAGAGCAGTTGGACTTGACTCTAATTATGCCGAACATGGAAGTGGAATATTTCCAACAGATGCATCAGGAGTACCATTTACTGCAGCATATTTTGCGACTACAGGGGATGCTTTAGCAGATATCTCAGAAGATATGGCAGCTGAACAAAAAGCAAGAGCTGTGTATGAAAACTTAATAGATTTAACGGATGATCCTAATGTGATTGGACCACTATTATGGTTAAGGCAAAGAGAGATAGTTCATTATGCTAGATTTAAGGAATTATTTGAATACTATAAAAATAAAGATAGTTCTACTAGTATTAATACACCATCTAGTTTAGATATTACTAATGGAATGTTAGATAATATGAATTTTGATTTTACTAATATGATGATGAGAAGAATGTTTTAGACATTCTTTTCTTGACTATAAAAACATTTGTACGATATATTAGATTTGGTGATAATATGGAAGGATTTAATAGAAATATACAAGAACAATTAATAATATTTGAAAGTATTATTAGAAAGAATACTAAGCTAATGAATGTACTTAATGTACTACAAGAATATGCTAAAACTAATAGTAAATTTCATGATTATTATGTAGGTGCTGGTAGTGTTAATCAGACTGTATTTAATTATTTAAGTAATAAAGAAATTGATTATGGTATAAAAGATTTTGATATTGTCTATTTTGATGAAGATTTATCTTATGAGGCAGAAGATAAGATTATAAAAGATTTAGATAAATTATTTAAAGATAAGAGTATAGAATTTGATGTTAAAAATGAAGCTAGAGTACATATTTGGTATAACGAGAAATATAGTGATAAAAGAGATCCTTATACATCTGTTGAGGATGCTATAAGTAAATGGGGAGCTACAGTTACTTGTATTGGTGTAAGATTGGAAAATGATAAGTTAATTACTTATTGTCCTTATGGATTAAATGATATTTTTTCTATGACTATAAGACCTATTAAGGCTTATTTTAATAAAGAAAATTATGATTCTAGGTGTGAAAGATGGTTAAAGAAATGGCCTAATTTAAATATTATTGGATGGGATGATTAATGTGTTATAATCTATTATAGGAGGAGTAGTTATGAAAATACTTAGAAAGATTTTATCATTTATTTTAGGAGTTGTTTTATCTCTATTAATAGGTGGATTATTACTTAGTTTCGCAGTAAAAAGTGTAATTCAGGAAGAATTAATTGGAGGAGCAATTAAAGATCAATTTATTCCTATGATTACTGAAAGTACTGAGTTAAGTGAAGAAGATAAGAAAATAGTTGAAGAGATGTTTGAAGATAAAGAAGTCAACGATATGGTTAATCAGATGGTAGATGAGATATTTGAGACTATGACTACTGATGATGGAGAAATATCTGAAGAAACTATTAATTCTATATTTGATTATGTAATATCTAATAAAGATAAAATAGAGGAAGTTACAGGAGAAGAGATAGATTTAAGTTCATTAGAAGAAGTTAGAAATAGTGATGAATTTAAAAATGTTACTAAAGAGTTAACTGAATCTATTAATGAATCAGCTGGAGAACTAGATGATACTAGTAAAACTGCGATTAAGACATATACATATATGGTATCTAATGAATGTAGATTAGTATTATTAGGTTTAATAGTACTAGATTTAATATTAATAGCTTTAGTACAATGGTCACCATATAAATGGATGTCTACATTAGGTAAAGCACTTACTACTAGTGGATTAACACTATTATTACTATACTTTATTATGAATAAATTTATTGAAGCATTACTTAGTGAACAAGATATTACATTTAATATTAACACAAGTAGTATTTTAACTATGGGTATTATTTGTGTTATAGGTGGAGTATTACTAGTAGTTATTAAATTAATAATTGATAATATTATTAAGAATAAAAAAGTAGATATGGAGACTAATTATAATGCAGTATCCTAAATTTATAGATAAAGATTCTACTATTGGGATAGTTGCGATGTCTAGTGGTGTAGGTAGTAGATTAGATGATTATTTAAAATCTATTTCTACATTTACTGATAGGGGATATAAGATACTTGAGACTGATAGTGTTAGAAATACTGGTATAGCTTCTAATACTGGAGAAGTTAGAGCTAAGGAATTAGATACCTTAATTAATAATAAAGAAGTAGATTTAATTATTAATGCAGCTGGTGGAGATTTATGTTTAGAAAGTATTCCTTATATAGATTTTAATAATATAGTTAATAATAAGAAATGGATTATGGGAGCAAGTGATCCTACATCTATTTTATATGTATTAACTACTGGATATGATATATCTACAATATATGGATTTAATTCGACTTCTTTTGATGATAGACCACTACATCTATGTCAAGAGAACGCTTTAGAAGTAATTAAAGGTAATATAATTAGACAACATAGTTTTGATAAGTATGAGCTTAATCCATTTACTAATGATGAAAGAGTATTGGATACTCCTGTTAAATGGATTAGTAATAAAGATTTTAAAGTTAGTGGAAGAATAATAGGTGGATGTATAGATGTATTAAGAAATCTATTAGGTACTCCATATGATTATACAAATAAGTTTATAGAAAAATATAAAGATGATGGAATTATTTGGTATTTTGATAATTTTGCTTTAAGTGTAGAAGACTTTTATTTAACACTACTACAAATGAAAATGTCTGGTTGGTTTAAATATACTAAAGCAGTTATATTAGGTAGAGTTTGTTTTCCAAAAAGTTTTAATGAAGGCTTTGAATATAGTGATGCTTTAGTAAGAATATTTGAAGACATTCCAGTAGTCAGTGAAGCTTGCATTGGACATTTATTCCCAAAAATGGTTATAATAAATGGTAGTTATGCAACTATTGATGTTACAAAAGGGAGAGGTATTATAGATTTAGAATTAAAATAGGAGGTAATTTTATGAGTATGAGTGAAGAGCAATTACAAAAAACAGGTATATTAAAAATGATGTTAGATAAGGCAGATCATGTAGATGAGACCACCTTACTTGAGAGAATTGATATATTTGAGGATAGATTAGATTACCTAAATATTGAAGAAGAAAGAAAAGAAAAACTAAGAGATTTAGTTAGACAAATAAAAGTTGAAGAAGATGAAAAAGTACAAGAATTCTTATTTAAACAACTAATTAAGACAATAGAAGACTAATAATCTTCTTTTTTTGTCAAGTTTGTGACAAGTATAGATTTCTCTTTACTGAAAGGGTTAACTAATCATATAATTATGTTATAATAATAAGCTGTTTAAGGGGATGGTTTATGTGTTACCATTAGAAGAATTTTATAAATATTTAAGTGATACTACTTCTATTGATAAAGTTTATTATGAACTTATTTTTTCAACACTTATTTTAATATTATTTTTTATAGGAATTAAAACTATAGGTAAACTTATTATTAGTAAGTATTCATCAGGTAGAAAAGAATTTGTAGGTACTCAAATATTTATTATTACATTAAATATAATAGAATGTTTTTGTGTAATATTTATTTGGGATGATTATATTAAAAGTTTAATGACTTTTGTATCTGTATTATCTGCTGCAATGACTATTGCTTTACGTGATATTATTTATAACTTCTTTAGTGGATTATATATTAAGATTAAAAGACCTTTTAAAGTAGAAGATAGAATTCAAATAGATGATTTAAGAGGAGATGTTATGAGTATTTCTGCACTTGATTTTGAAGTGTTAGAGATATCTACTAGTGAGAATAATGGACAATCTACTGGTGTAGTTGTATCTATGCCTAACTCATATATCTTTACTAAACCATTAAAGAATCTTACTAAAGGATTTAAATATATTTGGGATGAAATAGTTGTTAAAGTGGAATTAGATTGTGACTTAGCAGCTAATAAGCAAGAATTATTTAAGATAGTTAATAATATAGAGACTATTAAAAGTATTCCTAAGAAGATGAAAAGTGAAGTTGAAAATTTAAATAATAGTAATAGAATTTATTTTAATCAATATGATCCAATTATATATACTAAGATTGTAGATGGACATATAGAGTTAACTATTAGATTCTTAATGCATCCTAAGAAAGCTAGATATATTGAAAGTGTTATTTGGAATAAGATCTATACTTCATATAAAGAAGGAACAATTAATCTATATAAAGGGTAAGAGATTTATTATAATCTCTTTTTTTGTGATATAATCATAGTAGAGGTGATAATATGAAAAAGACATTTAAAGTACTTATATTATTATTTATTGTATGTTTTTTAGTTACTGGATGTTTTAATACTAAAAAGAAAGAAGAGAAAAAAGAAGAAGTAAAAGTAGTTACTGCAGAGAAGATATCTTATTCTAAGTTAAATGATATTGTTACTCATTATGATGAACATATTAATACAGATGTAGTTGATGTTAGAAGTGAAGAATTATTTGAAGAAGGTCATGTAACAGGAGCTATTAATATTCCATATGAAGAGTTAGATAATATTATCATTGATTTAAATAGGGAAATAATAATATATGGAGATAGTGCAGTTAAGTCTAAACAAGCTGCTAAAGAGTTAATTGGATTAGGATATAAGAATGTTAAATATATAGCTGGTATTAATAACTGGCCTTATGAATTAGAAGATTAAAAAAGATGAGATTTATTTCTCATCTTTTTTTATTAAATATTTGTGATATCTATTTGCACGTAAACATTGTTCATCAGCTGACTCATTAAAATCTATGTATGATGGATATACTCCTAATTTTCCATCTAAAATATCTATTACTGGTTGAATATGTTCTAATCTTAAACCTTGATATAGAACTGGTACTACTAAATGATCTTGTAATTCTTTGGAGTGTTTAAATCTCATTTGTTCATCATCAATTATGCAATATTTTTTAACTTTATATGTATTAATATAGTCATTTATCATTAGTTCCCAATTTTCATTTCTTTTATCAAGCAATGTATCATATACTTCTATATTATATTTTCTTAACTGAATTAAATATTTATGATCTTTAAAAGCTTCTTTACTTGTGGGTCTAACTGATGAAGTAGCTACTATTTTGGCATTAGTTCTTTCTATTATTTTCTTTAATACTAAGGCGTTATATTTATATACATATTCATCACCTTGAACAAGACTTTTCATATTATTAACTACGCCATCAAAATCTAAAAAGATATAATTATCATTATTCTTTTTATTTATTTCTTTTGGAATAAATTTTGCTTCTTTCATAATTCTTCTCCTCTGTAGATATATAGTTTTTATTATTATCTTGTATAAAGTAAGCAAATGTACCTTCTACTTTTATAGGTTTATCTAATTTTATAAATTTTAATTTATGTGTATTAATTGCTTTACTATTATCAGATATACTTGTAGTAATATGGGGAGTATAATCATTATTTATATAGTATTCTATTAATTCATCAGGTAGTTTTACTTGAACTCCGGCATTATTACCATCGTTACCATAACCAATTATTTCTATTGTATATTTCTTTCCTAATAATTCATTAAATAATTCATCTTCTTTAGGAGTAAATTTAAATGTAAGATGTAGATTGTTAATCTTATTATTTAATTTATTGATATCAAGACTTCTTATGATATTAGAATTCTTATTATCAAAGAATAATCCTTCATATAATATATTCATATAAACACCCCTTATTGGTTGCATATTATACTATAAAATTAGTATTATGTCAAAATTAGCACTTTAAATTGACAAGTGCTAAAAAGAGTGCTATAAATAGAAGTGTTGAGAGTTTTAGGAGATGACAATTAATGAAGAAAAAAGAATTTAAATCAGAATCTAAGAGACTTTTAGATTTAATGATTAACTCAATTTATACAAATAAAGATATATTTTTAAGAGAGTTAATTTCTAATGCGAGTGATGCTTTAGATAAACTTTATTATAGAAGTTTAACAGATGATAAGATTAAAGTAGATAAAGATAAATTAGAGATTAATATTTCTTTTGATGAAGAAAAACGTACTATTACTATTAGTGATACTGGATGTGGTATGACTAATGAAGAGTTAGAGTCTAATTTAGGTACTATAGCTAAGAGTGGTTCTCTACAATTTAAAGAGAATATGACAGGAGACGAAAAAGCTAATATTATTGGTCAATTTGGTGTAGGTTTTTATTCTGCATTTATGGTTAGTGATAAGATTACTGTTACATCAAGAAGTGTAGATAGTGATCAAGCATTCACATGGGAAAGTGAAGGTGCAGATGGTTATACAATTCTTCCTGTTACTAAAGATAGTATTGGTACTGATATAGTTTTACATATTAAACCTGATACTGATACTGAAGATTATTCTAAATACTTAAATGAATATGAATTAAAGAGTTTAATTAGAAAGTATTCTGATTATATTAGTTTTCCTATTAAGATGGAAGTTACTCATCATCATTTAAAAGATGAAGAAAAACATGAGTATGAAGATCATAAAGAAATAGAAATAATTAATAGCATGGTTCCATTATGGAAAAAAGATAAAGATAAAATTACTGATGATGAATATGATAATTTCTATATGGATAAATTCAGTGATTTTGATAAACCATTAAAAGTAATTACTTCTTCAGTAGAAGGTATGATTACTTATAAATCATTATTATTTATACCTAGCCATGCACCAGCAGACTATTATTCACAAGAATATGAAAAAGGATTATCTTTATATACTAATGGTGTAATGATTATGGATAAGTGTGCTGATTTATTACCTGATTACTTTAGTTTTGTAAAAGGTGTAGTAGATACAGAAGATTTATCTTTAAATATTTCTCGTGAGATGTTACAAGAATCTCATAGTTTAAAATTAATAGCTAAGAATATTGAAAGTAAGATTCGCAAAGAATTAGAAACTATGATGAAGGAAGATAGAGAAACATATAACTCATTCTTTAAAACATTCGGTGTTCAATTAAAATATGGTGTTTATAATAACTATGGACAAGACAAAGATAAATTAAAAGACTTAGTAATGTTCTATAGTAGTAAACATGAAAGATTAGTTTCATTAAAAGAATATGTTGATGAAATGAAAGAAGGACAAGAAAAGATTTATTATGCTGCAGGATCATCTATTTCTAAAATAGATTCAATGCCTCAAGTAGATCAAGTTAAAGATAAAGATTATGATTTATTATATTTAACTGATTATGTAGATGAATTCGCAATTACTGCTATACAAGAATATGAAGGTAAGAAGTTTGCTAATGTAGAAAATGATAGTCTAGATTTAGAATCTGATGAAGAAAAAGAAGATACTAAAAAGGAGAATGAAGAAAATACAGAAATGCTTAAAGCAATGACTGAAGAATTAAAAGAAGTTAGTGATGTTAAATTTACTAATAGATTAAAGAAACATCCAGTATGTTTAAAAACTAAAGGAGATGTTTCAATAGAAATGCAAAAAGTATTTGATGCTATGCCTAATGATTTAGGAATAAAAGCAGAGACAATACTTGAAATTAATAGTAAACATCCAATTGCTGAAAAATTAAAGAAACTATATAAAGAAGATAAAGAAGAATTTAATAAATATTCTAAAATTTTATATAGTGAAGCAAGAATAATTGCAGGACTTCCTATAGATAATCCTACAGAGATATCTAATTTAATTTGTGAGGTAATATCTAAATAATAAAAAGCCATTTTTGGCTTTTTTTTCTATTTATATGATATAATCGATATACGAGGTGAATCTTTCGTGAAGAAGAAGTTAGTAGTACCTGTAGGTTTAATATGTATAGTTATATTTATTATTTTATGTTTTAAATGTATAAAAATAGAAAGAATAGATGTTAATAATCCAAATAGTGGTAGTAAGACAATGGCTACTGAAGAAATACTAGTACAGGTATTAAATGGTACAAGAGAATTTATAAATAGTGATGGAGTAGAATTATTAATAAATAATTTAGTAATAGAAGATACTAATTGTAAGATTAATACTTATGCATTTGTAGATATTGATGGTGATAAGAATAATGAATTAATCGCAGTAACAGATTCTTATTATGGATATTATTTAGTATTACATATAGATATTAATAATATTATTTATGGTTATTATGTTAATAGTAATGATATAGATTATATAAATAATGAGGGAGTTATATTAGATAAAGTTAATGATTCTACATATTATAGGAGATTAACATTTGATAAAACTACTTATAAAAAGAGTAATGTAGCTAGTTATACTGATTCTGAATATACTATTAATAATACTGTAGTAGAAGAAAATGATTTTAAATCATATGAAGATGAATATGCATTAAAAGGATTACTTAAATTTAGAAATTATACAGCTAATTGGATGGATAAAAAGATTAATAGTGATTATAGTGTAAAACTTGTTTCATCTTATACATCTAATAGTGAAGACTTAGATTTCTTATTTGGTTTAGATAAGAAATATGATAATTTTAAGAATGATTTAAGAGAAGAAAATCTAAGTATCTATTATATTGATTCTACTAGAAATAGTGGAAAAGTTATTCTTAGAAAAAGTGAAGATGACTTAAATAAATATAGAGATGAATTAAATTCTAAGAAGAGTTTAGCTTTTTATGATGAAGAAAGTGATTATATCGCAGTAGTTAATAATAATGATAAATTAAGTACTGATATGGATAATCATTATGAAGTATATTACTTTAAATACTACAATAAAGGTATGCAATATTTTGGTAAAAAAACACTTGTAAATTATACAAATATCTTTGATGAAGATATGATTAATTCTTTATAAATAATAATAAAAATCAACGTATTAGAGATTTCTAGTAAGTTGATTTTTTTATTGTATTTTGTTAGAATTTAATAGAATAGAACATTGTAGAAAGAGGATAAACTATGAGGATAGGAAATATAATTATAGATAGAAAAATCTTTATAACTTTATTAATTATTTTTGTAGTTGTAACTGGTTTAGTTGGATACAGTTATCTTAATAGTGATTTAAGTTCCGCTTTAGCAATAAACGTAGATGATAAAGTATGTGTACAAGAAAATTTAAATGATAGACTTAGATGTTTATCTACTCCTGATAATATGAAAAGTAAATATATATCTGATAGAAATGGAGTGAACTTTTCTAATATTTCTAGTAATACAAATGGTAATGGTCTTTATACGTTATCTAGTACAGTAGGTGATACTTATCCTGTTAGTTATTATAGAGGATCTGTTACTAATAATAATGTTAAGTTTGGAGGATTCTGTTGGAAGATAGTAAGAACTACTGATACAGGAGGAACTAAACTTATATATAATGGAGTACCTGATGGGAATGGATATTGTACTGATCCAGATACTAGTAATTCATTAATAACTTCTTATTATGCTCATGCAATGTCTCCTGCTTATATTGGATATATGTATGGTGATGTAATAACTAGAAAATCTACACCTGTATCTAATTATTATTTTTCTAGTTCTTTTAGTTATTCTCAAGAAGATGATTTATATACTTTAACAAATCCAGTAAATGATTCTTCTCTAGCAGCTAGTAATCATTATTCTTGTTTAGGTGATGGCACTAGTTGTCAAATATTACGCTATATATTTTATGAAAAAGAATCTACTTTTTATTATATAGAATTAACTGGAGAAGATAGTGTAACTACGGCTTTAAATAAAATGCTTTTTAACTCTTCTAATACAACTAATTCTCGACTTAAAGATACAATAGACTCTTGGTATTTAACTGGATTAAATTCTTATGAACCTTTTTTAGAGGATACAGTATGGTGTAATGATAGAAGTATCACTGACTATGGAACATGGAGCCCTAATGGTGGAGTTTTAGCTAATACATATACTTATTTTAGTACTTATACTAATGTTACTAATGGCATTATTGATTTAACTTGTCCAGCAAACGATTCTTTTACTGTTTCTTCTCAAAATGGTAATGGAAAATTAACTTATAAAATTGGTACATTAACTGTTCCAGAATTGTATCTGGCAGGACTTATTTATAATACTGGTAATACAACTAATTATCTGACTACACCTTTCTCATGGTTTACTATGACTCCTAGTTTTATTGGATATGATAATACATTAGCTTTCTTTGTTGATTCTAATGGTAAGATTGATAGAATGGGTTATGGTAGAGATCAAAGAGGTGTAAGACCAGCTGTATCACTTAGACATGAGGTTGTTTTAACTGGTGGAGATGGTAGTAGTACTAATCCTTATACTGTTGATTTACCTTTTACACCTTCACAAGTTAGTTATGCTAAACCTGGGTCCTTTACCACTACATATGATAGTAGTACTTTATCTATGAATGTTGATCTTACTACTTCTGGTGGTTGGGAATATATTATTAAGCCTTTAAGTGTTAAGAAAGGTAAAAATTATAGAATAAGTTTGGACTATACTATTAGTAATGATTATACTGGTTATTCTTCATTTAGTGGAATTGGATTACAAGTAGTTGATTCTACTCTTAGTTATATAACAACTGCTAATTCTGGCACTACAGGAACATTGAATGAAGTTAGAATTACTAATAATAGATATTTAAGTAATACTGCAGGTACTTATAGTGAAACAATAGATTTTACGGCAGGAGAAGAAAACTATTTTATAATTAATTGTGGTATGGCCGGAGATGATCAGACTATTAACTTTAAAATAAGTAATTTTTATATAAGAGAGATATGATATATCTTTCTTTTTTTTTCTTTTTATCTTATAATTTTAAATGATAGGGAGGGTGTGTTATGGCACTATCTAAAAAAGAATTAAAAAACATGAATGCTTATTTTAGAGCATTAAATTATTTATCTGTAGCTCAATTATATTTACTTGATAATCCATTGCTTAGAAGACCATTAGAAGTTACAGATGTTAAACCTAATGTAGTAGGACATTTTGGTACTACTCCGGGACAAAATCTTATTTATATGCATTTGAATAGAATTATTAAAAGAGATAATTTAAAGATGATATATATATCAGGCCCTGGACATGGTGGACAAGCTATGGTTGCGAATAATTACTTAGAAGGTATTTATACTAAGTTTTATCCTGAAATAACAGAAGATGAAGAAGGTTTAAAAAGACTTTGTAAGCAATTCTCTTTTCCTTGTGGAATATCTTCACATGTAGCACCAGAGACTCCAGGAAGTATTCACGAAGGTGGAGAACTAGGTTATAGTCTTGCACATGCCGCAGGAGCTGCACTTGATAATAAAGATTTAATAGTAGCTTGTGTTGTAGGTGATGGTGAAGCAGAAACTGGTCCTCTTGCAACTAGTTGGAATATTAATAAATTCCTAAATAAGAAAGAAGATGGAGTGGTTTTACCAATACTTCATCGTAATGGATATAAGATTAGTAATCCTACAGTATTTGGTCGTATGAGTAATGATGAAATGGAAGATTTCTTCTATGGATTAGGATGGAAGCCATACTTTGTAGAAGGACATGATATTGATAAAGTAAATGAAGATATGGCTAAGACTATGGATTCAGTATTTAAAGATATTAAAAAGATAAAAGAAAAAGGTACTGGTAATTATCCAATGATAGTATTAACTACTCCTAAAGGATGGACTGGTCCAAAAGAATTTGATAATAAGAAAATTGAAGGTAGTTTTAGAGCTCATCAAGTACCAATTACTTTTACAAGAGATAATCCTGTAAATTTAACTTTAATTGAGAATTGGTTAAGAAGTTATAGACCTGAAGAGTTATTTGATAATAATGGTAGATTGATTAAAGAACTTAGAGATATGAATCCTCCTATGGGTAAATGTATGGGTATGAGTAGTTTTGCGAATGGTGGATTAATTCTTAAAGATATTATTACTCCTAAATGGGAAGATTATTGTTTAGAAGTTAAGAAACCTGGTCAATTAATTGCTCAAGATACTATGGAATTAGGTAATTATATTAGAGATTTATTTGTACTAAATAAAAAGAATAAAAACTTTAGAATATTTGGACCAGATGAAGCTTTATCAAATAGATTTAATCATGTATTTGAATATGAAAATCGTACATGGAATTATAAATTATTAAAGAGTGATGAGTTTTTATCTCCTACTGGTAGAGTAATGGATTCTTACTTATCTGAACATTTATGTGAAGGTATGTTAGAAGGATATATTTTAACTGGTAGACATGGATTTATTCATAGTTATGAAGCATTTGCTAGAATAATAGATTCAATGGCTTCACAACATGCTAAATGGTTAAAAGTATGTAATGGAATAGAGTGGAGAGCTCCTATTGCATCACTTAACTTTGTACTTGCATCTCATGTTTTCCAACAAGATCATAATGGATATACTCATCAAGATCCTGGATTCTTAAATCACTTAGTTACTAAAAAAGCTGATGTAGTAAGAATGTATTTACCTCCAGATACTAACTGTTTATTATCTTGTTTTGATCATTGTATTAAATCTAAGAATTATGTAAATGTAATTATTGCATCTAAACATCCGAGACCTCAATGGTTAAGTAGACCTAAAGCTAAGAAACATTGTACTGCAGGTATTGGAATATGGGACTTTGCATCTAATGATGAAGGTAATCCTGATGTAATAATGGCTTGTTGTGGAGAAACTCCAACACTTGAGACATTAGCAGCAGTAGAAATATTAAGACAAAGTATTAAAGATATAAAGATTAGAGTTATTAATGTAGTAGACTTAATGAAATTACAATCTCCTGATACACATCCACATGGAATGAGTGATGAAGAGTTTGATAATATGTTTACTAAAGATAAACCAATTATATTTAATTTTCATGGATATCCATCATTAATTCATCAATTAATGTATAAACGTACTAATAGAAATTTACATGTTCATGGATATAAAGAAGAAGGTACAATTACTACAACATTTGATATTAGAGTACAAAATGAAATAGATAGATTCCATTTAGTAGAAGCAGTATTAAATGAGATACCTAAATATAAAAAGGTATCCACTCCATTAATTACATGGTGTCATGATATGTTAAAACAACATAAAGCATATATTAGTGAAATGGGTGAAGACCTACCATATATTAGAAATTGGAAGTGGGGTGCATTAGATGACTAAAACTTATATTACTACTATGAATAAGAAAAATTACTTTTGTATTGGACTTACTATGGTAGGATTAATGCTTACTATATTAAATCAAGTATTAATACCTGTAGGATTACTTGTTCTTATAGTTACATTGTTTGATGGACCATTAAATAAAGATATATTTGTTGTAAGAGATAAGAAGTTATACTTACTTAATGCTAATGAAAAAATGATATTTAGAACTATAGCTTTATTAATAATTGGATTAGGATTTGTACTTTGTTTATCTAAGATATATATGGCTTCATTAATATTATTTTATGGTTTAATAATTATATTATTTATATTTAATATAGTTGTTAGTAAACAAAATAATGATTTTATTAAAAAACAGGAAGAACTTACAGATGATCCTATAGAAGGATACAAGACTTTTGAAATATTAGAAGTAATAGATAATAAGTCTTCTCTTACTTTTAAAATGAGAGATAAATTTACTAGAGATAGTTATGAATTAGAGTATAAAGTTAGTAGTGGATTTACTGATTATAAAGAATTATGTAATTTATTAAAAACATTTAAGTATGATGATTCTCCAGTAGTAGAACAAGTTATTTAGAAGAGATGTATATCTCTTCTTTTTTTTGAATAAAATAATAATAATTAGCACTCACTATTGACAAGTGCTAAAGATAGTGATATAACATAATTGTACATGGAAATGTACATAAGAAAGGTAGATGAAAGATATGGAATTATTTCCTAGAAGAATTTTTGATGATAGTTTATTTGATCTAGTACCAGCTAGAATGGAGAACACTATGAAGTGTGATATCTACGAGAAAGAAGGTAATTATCATATAGAAATGGATCTCCCTGGATACAAAAAAGAAGATATTTCTGTAGAAGCAAAAGATGGTTATTTAACTATTAGAGCTGAAAAGAAAAACGAAGTAAATGAAGAAGATGAAGAACGTAATTATATTAGACGTGAAAGAAGTTATGGTTCTTATGAGAGAACATTTACTTTAGGTGATTTAGATCAAAATAATATTGATGCATCATTTACTGATGGTACTTTAAAAATTGTTGTACCTAAGAAAGAAGAAGCAGAAAATAAAACATATATTGAAATTAAATAATAATAAGGATTAACAGTAGTTAATCCTTTTTCTTTGTGATATAATCTAAGTAGTTGAGGTGAGTGATATGACTTATAAAAGAAGTAAGTTTTTTCCAATCTTTATTACGATAATTATTATTGTTATTGTAATATATTTATTTGCCAACATTGAACAAACAAAAGTTAAATGTAGTAAGAGAACTACTGATGATTTAGGTATTACTGTTGTAGAAGAGTTAAATACTGGATTAGATGGTAAGAAGATAACTGAATTACAATTAAAAAGAACTATTATTTTACCTGATAAATATTTAGTAGATGATACTTACTTAGATTATATTCAATATACTATTGAAAAATCATATGCTTATTTAGGCAAAAATAAAGTAAAAGTATCTAAAGTAAATGATAGAGTTATTGTTTATATGGACTTAACTGATAATGAGACTATAATACTTGATAATATTAGTTTTGGTATAACTGATGATTTAACTATTAATATTAATTCTAATACTAAGAGTAGTGATGTAGTAACTTTAAAAGTACATGATAACTATACTCAAGGTGAATTAATTAATCATATGAAAAATAACGGATATAAGTGTGGTTAATATGGACTTTGAAACTTATATTAGAGAAGTAGAAGGTGGATTAGATTTTTACTCTGATAATATTAATGATATTAATGGATTATTACTTACTAATAAAGAAATTAAGGTATTGAAAGATTATGAAATACCTTATAGTAGTTGTAATAATTTAAAAGAGGTAATCTATTTAGTAGAAGATAAGATAGATGAATATGATTCACCTGAAGATTTACTTGAAATTTCAGATAGTATTTCTGAAAGAGATTATTATGCGAATACAAATAAGTAGGAGGGTTTATTATGTTTAGCTTGGGGGATTATTTAACAGAAAAAAGTATTGGTAGATGGAAAAAATCTATAATAGAAAATGAAGAAGTTATGAAAAGAATTAAGAAGATTCCTAAATCGAAACCTCATCTAGTTACTGTTACTAAATATGGAGTTATTTATTATTCTAGTGGTAATAAATTAGGCTTTTCTTATTCAGATTTAAATTTGCCAGAATTACCAAAGGATGGTCAACAAGCAATGATGAGTGTTATTTCAGATAAGTTAGCTGAAAAGAATTTATATGGGATTTTTTTGCCACATTTTAATCGAGATGCTAGACCTGACGGTTATGATTATAACCATATAGAATATAAAGATAGGACTAAAACTGAGCTTGTAAAAGTTAAGAAAAAAAATACCGGAAAATGGTAATTTTTTCTTTTATTATGAAAATTTTGTGAAGTAAGTTTTATAAATCTTATTATTTTGTTATAATCTTTTTGAGGTGAGAATGATGATTTACTTAGATTATAGTGCAACAACTCCAGTTGATCCTGAAGTAATAGATACATATAGTCGTGTATGTAGAGAATTTATAGGTAATCCTAATTCATTACATAAATTAGGTGTTGAAGCTAAGAAATTAATAGATGCATCTACTAAACAAATAGCAGATATATTAGGTGTTAAAACTAGTGAAATTATTTATACTAGTGGAGCAAGTGAAGCTAATAATACAGCTATTAAAGGTATTGCTTTAAAATATCAAAATAGAGGAAAACATATTATTACTACAGAACTTGAACATTCTTCTGTAATAGCTCCAGTTTCATATCTTACTAGTTTAGGATTTGAAGTTGATTTTGTTAAGTTAGATGAGAATGGTTTAGTTGATTTAGAAGACTTAGAAAGATTAATTAGAGATGATACTATTTTAGTTAGTATAGCTGCAGTTAACTCTGAAGTAGGAGTAGCTCAACCTATTGATAAAATAGCTGAAGTAGTAAAGAAATATCCTAAATGTTATTTCCATAGTGATATTACTCAATGTATTGGTAAACAAAGAATAGATTTAACTAATGTAGATTTAGCTAGTTTATCTGGACAAAAGTTCTTTGGCATGAAGGGTGTAGGTATTTTAATAAAGAAAGAATCTATAGTAATTGAACCATTAATTCATGGTGGTAAATCTACTACTGTATTTAGAAGTGGTACACCTGCAACTCCATTAATAGCATCTATTAGTAAAGCTATGAGACTTGCTTATGATGACTTTGATACTAAACTTAAGCAAGTAAAAGAAATACATGATTATTTAATAGATAAAATTAAAGACTTAGATATTTATATTAATAGTAATGATTATTGTTTACCTAATATGGTAAATGTAAGTTTAAAAAACATTAAACCTGAGACAATGCAACATGCATTAGAAGAATATGATATTTATATTTCTACACAAACAGCTTGTTCATCAGCAGAATATTCTAAAGCAGTATATGCAGTTACTCGTGATAAAGAAAAATCTCGCCATAGTATTAGAATTAGTTTAAGTTATAAGACTACAAAAGAAGAAATAGATAAGTTTGTAGGAGTATTTACTAAACTATTAAATGATTTAAATATTAGAGGAGAGTAGTATGAGAGTAGTTAAGATTAACGCTGTATGGTGTAGTGGTTGTCTTGTAATGAATAATGTATGGAAGAAAGTATTAAAGGTACATGATATTGATACTCTTAGTTTAGACTATGATATGAATGAAGACGAAGTACTTACTTATTCCCCTGGTAATATTTTACCTGTATTTATCTTTTATAGTAATGATAAAGAAGTTAAAAGAGTTGTTGGAGAAGTAAGTTACGAAGAAATGTTAGAAGTTGTGGAGGGTATTTTAGATGAAGAAAATAATTAAGATACTATCTATACTTGTAATATGTTGTTTTTGTATTTTGGATGTAAGTGCTAAGAGTAAGCCTACTGTATATTTTTTTCATGGAGATGGATGTCCACATTGTAAAGAAGAAAATAAATATTTAGAAACAGTAAGTAAAAAAATAAATGTTGAAGCATACGAAGTTTGGTATAACGAAGAAAATGAAGAGTTTATGAATAAAGTTAAAGAAGAACTTGGTATTACAGAGACAGGTGTTCCTTTAACTATTATTGGTAATACTTATTTTGTTGGTTACAGTGATGCATCAAGTAAAGTTATGTCTCGTGCAATAGATTTTTATAGTGATGAAGACAATTATATTGATCAAATAAATAATATTAAAGAAGGTACTTTTGATAAGGAGACTTTCGTTGATAAATTTAGTGAAAAAGAACTAGATGATAATGATAAATATATTGTTAAAGTTCCTATTTTAGGAGAAGTTAACATGAAGAATTTATCATTAACTACTGCTGCTGTAGTAATAGGATTAGTAGATGGATTTAATCCTTGTGCTATGTGGGTTTTATTATTTTTAATTAGTATATTAATAGGCATGAAAGATAAAAAACGTATGTGGGCTTTAGGTATTACTTTCTTAGTAACTAGTGCCTTAGTTTATATGGTTATTATGTTCTCATGGTTAAATATTGTAGTAAGGGTAAGTACTTCTACATTTATTAGATACTTAATTGGTTTATTTGCAATAGGTGGAGGAATATTTAATCTATATAGTTATTATAAGACTAGAAAGACTAGTGGATGTGTAGTAGTAGATGATAATAAAAGAAAGAAAATATTTGGTAAAATAAAGAAATTTACTAGTGAGAAAAGCTTTATTCTAGCAACTCTTGGAGTAATGGCATTAGCTGTATCAGTAAATATGGTAGAGTTAGCTTGTTCTGCAGGACTTCCTTTAATATTTACACAATTGCTTGCTTTAAATAATACTAGTGGTATAGCTGGTTTATACTATACATTAATTTACATTTTCTTCTTTTTATTAGATGACTTAGTAATTTTTATTATTGCGATGATTACTATGAATGTTACTGGTATAAGCACTAAATACAATAAATATTCACATCTAATCGGGGGAATATTAATGTTAATAATTGGATTACTTCTTATTTTTAAATATGAAGTGTTAACTTTTGGATTATAAGATACAAAAATTTGTATCTTTTTTTTATTATTAAATAGACTTTGAAAAAAATATTATGTATAATTATATTTAGAATAGAGGAGTTTTTGCTATGGAAGAAGCTAAGAAAATAGAAATTATTACACCTGAGGGTATCTTAGAGAGTGTAAATTTAATTACTTATCTTATTAGTGATGATGGTGTAAGACAATATGTGGTTTATTCTAAAGATGAAACTATAGGGGATGGAGACGATAGAATTATCTATATCTCTAAACTTTATAATAAGAATGGTGTTTTATATATCACTGAAATCAGTGATGATGTTGAGTGGAATGAAGTACAAAAATTGCTTAGAAGAATAGCAAATGCTGTATAGGGACTGGTGGTGCTTTAGATGGATGCTGAATTCAATTACTTATACGAAGATAAATATTATGAAAATGCAGTTAAAAATTTAAAGTCTACATTCTATGATGTTGTAGAAAGAGAAGAGATTATGCTTAATAATCTTGAAAATAGAATTGCACAAGAAACAGATGAGGGTGTAAAGGCTAGATTACTAGATTTATGGTCTAAACAAAATGATAGCTTAGATCGTAGTATTGTTATGTTTAGACAATTAAAACAATCTGTTAGAGTTATTGATTCTTTTGTTCAAGAATTAAGTGATATAGATAAAGCTATTGTTTCTGATATTATTAATCAAACTAATAATATTAGAACATCAAGAGTAGCGCAAATGGAGCAACAAGATATAATGGAACAACCTGTAGTAGAGGAACAACCTGTA
>JAUNMV010000011.1:32535-32807 GCA_030531695.1 Bacilli bacterium
TTCAAGAAAATGTTCCTGAAGAAGTTGTAGAAGAGCAAGTTCAAGAAGCTACTCCTGAAGAAGTTGTGGTAGAGGAACAACCTGTAGTAGAAGAACAAGTTGTTGAAGAACAGGTTCAAGAAAATGTTCCTGAAGATGTTGTTGAAGAACAAGTTCAAGAAGCTACTCCTGAAGAAGTTGTGGTAGAGGAACCTGTAGTAGAAGAACCTGCTCAAGAGAAAAATGTAGAAGAATCTACTGAAGAAGTTGTAGTAGAAGAGCCTATTGTTGAA
>JAUNMV010000012.1 GCA_030531695.1 Bacilli bacterium
ATTGCTTCTTTTAACTGCTTTTTTATTAATGTCTCCTAAACAGGGTTCACTTCATAGTATATCTGCTTTTTTTGTGGTACAATGATAGTAGGGTGGTGTAGGTTATGAGAATATATATAATAGGATGTCCTGGTACAGGCAAGACAACAATAGCTAAACATTTAAATAAAAAACTAAGAATAAAACATTATGAATTAGATTGTATTGTTTATGATGATGAAAACAATCATAGAAAAAGATCTGATGAAGAAATAGATAAATTATTTAAAGAAATAATAAAGAAACCTAATTGGATTATTGAAGATGTAGGAAGAAATAAATTCAAAGAAGGTAGAGATTTAGCAGATAAAATATATTATATAAAATTACCTAAAAGTGAAGTAAATAAAAGAGTAATAATACGTTGGATAAAACAAAAGATAGGTAAAGCACCATCTAATTATCCACCTACAATAAAATCTTTATTTGAAATGTTAAAATGGGTAAAATTATATTCTAAAAAAGAAAAAATATTATTAAAAGAATTAGATGAATATAAAGATAAAGTAAGAATAATAGATATCACAAAAATTTCAGAATAGTGGAAAGAAAATCCACTATTTTTTATGTTATAATAAAAAAAGTAAGGAGGATATATGAAAATAGTAAGAAAAATATTTATACTTTTAATTATTTCTATATTATTAATGCCAATAGTAACTTATGCAGTACCAGATGCTCCACCTGGTGGAATGGGAGGAGGTCCATCTAGAGGAACTACATCTGTATCATATACAGGAGCAACTACAATCTCATCAGATACTACAGAGTCTAATAAAACATATTCTAGTACAACAGGTTCTCAAAATTCTTTATTAGTATCAGGAGGAACATCAACATTAAATAAGTGTACTATAGAAAAAAGTGGAGAATCTAGTGGTGATGAAGCAGACTTCTATGGTACTAATGCAGCAGTGCTTGTTTATAATGGTGCTACTTTAAATATAAAAGGAGGTTCTTTTACAACCAATGGATCTCATGCAAATGCTGTTTTTGCTTATGGTACAGGTACTATTAATATAAATGATGCAACTATAAATACTACATCTAATAATTCAGGTGGAGTAATGGTAACTGGTGGAGGAACACTAAATGCTACTAATTGTACAGTTAAAACATTAGGTAATTCATCAGCAGCAATTAGATCAGATAGAGGTGGAGGAACACTAACAGTCGAAGGTGGTACTTATGAAACAAATGGTATGGGTTCACCAGCTATTTATTCAACTGCTAATATTACTACAAATAATACTAAATTGATTTCTACATCATCAGAAGGAATAGTAGTAGAAGGAGCAAACTCAGTAACAATTAATAACACAAATCTAACAGATACCAATACAACATTAAATGGTAATTCAGAAACATATAAAAACATCTTCTTATATCAATCAATGAGTGGAGATGCTGATCAAGGAACTGCATCATTTACAGCAAAAGATTCCACAATAACAACAAATAAAGGAGATACTATATTTGTAACTAATACAACAGCTACAATCTCATTAGAAAATAATACTATTATTAATAATGATGGAGATTTATTAAGAATTCAAGCTGGTAAATGGGGAAATAGTGGTTCTAACGGAGGCCATGTTACTCTTAATATGAGTAATCAATCAGTAGAAGGTAATATAATAGTAGATAATATATCAACACTAAATTTATCATTAACTGATGGTAGTGAATTATTTTCAGGTATTAACACAGATAATCAAGCTAATAATATTTCAGTAAACATATCAAAGGATTCAGTAATTGTATTAAATGCTGATAGCTACATAACTTCACTTACAAATGAAGATACTACTAATCAAAATATATATTTAAATGGTCATAAATTATATGTAAATGGAAAAGAAGTAGAAGGTAATACTGGTACATATGAAAAGAAAACAACTAATGAAGATAATTTAGTTGAAGAATTACCTCCAACTAATTATGCTATTATTTTTACAGTAGTAGGATTAAGTTTAGTATTTGTCTTATTAGTAATAATAGTAATAATTATAAAAAGAAAAAAAGTAAATATAAAACAATAAAGCAGTTTATAACTGCTTTTTTTCTTTATAAAATGATATACTATTATTGTAGGAGATAATATGAAAAAGATAATTAATAAAATAGTAAACAATTATTTAAAAAAGTTTCCTAATGAGTATGAAAGATTATCAAACTTTATAAGTTATTTAGATTGTCATGAGGATAATGAAATAACTGATTGGAATAACTTTGAAGGACACATAGTTGCTAGTGGATTTGTTTATTCGAAAGAAGATAAGAAATTTCTAGTACTATATCATAATGATATGAAAATGTATGTTTATCCTGGAGGACATATTGATAGTAGTGATACTGATCCAGAGTCTGCAACAAGAAGAGAATTAGAGGAAGAAACATGTTTAAATAACTTAAATAATTACATAATAAATAATGATAAACTTATCCCATTAGATATAGATACTCATATTATAAAGAAGAATGAGAGATTGAATTTACCTCCTCATTATCATTTTGATTTTAGATATCTATATTTAATAGACAAAATACAAGATATTAGTATTGATAAAGATGAATCACGTGATTATAAATGGATAGATATAGAAGAGTTATCAACTATAACTAATTGTACAGTAATAGTACCAAAAATAAGAAAAATAATAGAAAGATTATAAGAGATAAATTGACAAAAATAAAATTAAAATATAAAGTATAATTGTAGGATTGAAAGAGGTGTTTTATATGGATTTAGCAATCTATAGAGTAGCAAACAAAAAATTAGTATTAGATGAAATGAGAGGAATAATAAAGATATATCCAGCTTTATTAGAAAATCCAAAAACTAAAGTAAAAAGAATGTCACAAGAATTAAGAATGAAGATAATTATACCTGCTGTATATACAGTACTACAAGGTTTAGAATTATTATTCTTATGGAGAAATCCAATATTCTATATGGCTTTAGGTGCAGGTATTATGGCAACTATTCTAGAGTATATGAGATATGATGAATATATGAAAAAACTAGAAATAGATAAAACTCAAAAAACAGATGCTGTATTAAGTGTATCTGAAAATAGAATTCAATTTATTAATAATGTTACAAATAGAGTTAGAACAATAGAGTGGGAAAAAATAAAACAAATTTTAGTAACAGCTAATTGTATTTGCTTCATGCCTGAATATATAGAAACAGGAGACATGAATGATATAATCATCTCTAGAGATTATGAAATAGAAATATTAGAGTTATTAAAGAAAATAGGAAAAGACAAACTAATGGTCTTCAATTAGTATTATGAAGAAACTATATAAACTCCTTAAAGAGTATGATAACGTCCTATTAGATAAAAAATTCTTAGAGAAAGCTTTTGAATATTATTTAGAAGAAGATCAAGATTTAAAAGATTATGTATGTAATATAAAAGTTACTGATAATGATGAAGATAGTAAGATATATGGTAATTATAGAAAACCACCTGATAAGTTAGTTACTATCTACATAAATAATATAATTAATAAAGATGTTTTCTCGGATAACGTTAATAGGAAAAATATTTTTGCGCTAGAGGCATTAAAGCATGAGTTAACTCATGCTAAACAGTTAAAAAGAATAGATGAGGGTAAAAAAGATTTAAATACAGAAGTAAATAAACTATCTTTATTAAATTACTGTAATGAAAAAGGTATCTTCTATCCATTACCAGAATATGATATGCAATATATAAACTTTTTAACTAATGAGAATTATGAGATATCTCCAGATGAAAGAAGTGCTGAAATAACATCATGGAAGTATATAGTTAATTTATTAAAGAACCAAAGAAAAACAGATGAGTTATTATACGCTAAAACTAATTTATTTTATTCATATGTTAGAGGATATAAAGATAATGGTATTTATGTTAATTGTCCAACATATGAATTCTTAATAGAATTAAGATTAATGCGTGAATTTAAATTGTTAAAAAACAAAACTGAGAAGAATAAATATAATTTAGAAACTAGATTATTAAATGGACTACCAATAACTCATCAAGAATATAATAATGAGATATTAAAGAGATTACGATTAACTAAAAGAAAGTAATCTTTTTTTATTGAAAAATATTTTTAAAATTATATAATGGTGTTGTAAGTATATAGTGAGGTTTATATGAATAGGGAACAAAAAGCAATTATCGCAATTGCATCTTTAAAAAATGTAATGGGAATATTCTTAGGTCCATTCCTAACAGCTTATTTTATAAAAACAACACAAGATAGTTTAGCATTATTAGCTTTTTATTACATAATAACTTATTTAGTACTAGCTTTAGGTACTTTGATAGTCGCAAGAATTGTAAATAATAGATTTAGAATACAAATGTATAGAATAGGTGTTATAACTACATTTATATATATGCTATCAATAGTATTCCTACAAGAAAAAATAGTTTATTATCTACCACTAATAGCCATATTAAATGGTACTGCATTATCTACTTATTGGTATCCATACAATTTATTTGTAACTAATAAAATAGATAATAAAGATAGAACTAAATTTACAGTAACAGCAAATACTGTAAGTTCTATAGTAGGAGTAATTACACCTGTTTTATTAGGTACTATTATAACTTCATCTAACTTTAAATTAACTTCTATTATAATTGCAGTATTATCAGGAATAATAATATTATTATCATTTGTATTAAAAACAGAAAAGAATTATGATTTACCTAAAGTAACTTATAATGATACATGGGATTATCTAATATCTTACAAAGCTACAAGAAAAGCTTTATTTACAGAATTTTTAATAGGGTTAACTGCCAGTGATGGAGCTTTAAACATCTTAACAACAGTATTAATATTTACTTCATTTAAAACAGATTTAAATTTAGGTATTATTACATCTATCGCTACAGTATTAAAGATTATTTATATTAAATTCTATCAACATAAATTAAAAGGTAAATATGATAAGAGAGTAGTATTAATATCTAGTTTAATACCAGCTTTATCTTTATTATTATTACTATTCTTTAAAACAAATACAATGGTAGTTATATATAATATTTGTTTTACAGTTTTTGCTGGTTTAATATCACTAGTAAGTGAAATAAGATTAGTAAATATTTCTAATAGTAATCTAGTAGATAAAGATACTCAAATAGAGTTTTTAGCATTTAAAGAATTAGTATTAAACTTAGGTAGAATAGCTAGTTATGACTTAGTATTAGTATTAACTGTAATTAATATTAATAATTCATTATATATATTATTAATTATATTAACTTTATTAACTATATATATGGGATATAATGTAAGTAGATTAAATAAATATGAAGTCGTAAAAAACAAGGATTAATGAATATATAGAGAAATCTATATATTTTTTATGTTATAATATAAAAAGATGTGGAAAGAAGGTAATAACATGGAAATTAATAAAAAAGAATTTGATAGATATACAAGTGAATTTGATATGAATGATCCTAAGATAGATTTAAAGTATTATCACACTTATAGAGTAGTAGAGTATTGTACTAAATTAGCTAAAAGTCTAAACTTAGATGAACATGATACTTTTCTAGCAGAAACAACAGGTCTATTACATGATATCGCAAGATTCCCTCAAGCAAGGGATTATAATACTTTTAATGATTTCATATCATTTGATCATGGTAAAAAAGCTGTAGAAATACTTTTAGAAAATAATTATATATATGAATATGTTGATAATGAAGAAGATAAAAATTTAGTATTAAAAGCAGTAGAATTACATAATGATAAATATATACAAGAAGAATTAAGTGAAAGAGAAGAATTATTCTGTAAAATAATAAGAGATGCCGATAAACTAGATATCATGGATAAACAAGGTATGAAGTTAGAAGATAATAGTACACACTTTCAAGAAGATGCCTTTAATGAATTAAAAAATAAAACTTTAATAACTTATACTTATTGTAATAATCATGCTACTAATATTTTAAAAACTTTAGCTTATATTTTTGATGTTAATTTTAAAGAAAGTTTCAAAATAATGGTAGAACAAAACATGATTGAGAAAAAACTTAAATTATTAAAAGAACATGTAGTAAAAGAAGAATATGAAATAGTAGAAAAAATAATAAATGATTATGTAGAAGAAAGATTGAATGAGGAATAAGATGTTATTTATCCATTATCCAAAATGTAGTACATGTAAGAAAGCTAAAAAGTTCTTAGATGATAATAATATTAAGTAAGAAGAAAGAGATATAAAAGTAAATAATCCAACTTATGAAGAACTAAAAAGCTGGTATAAAATATCTGATTTACCATTAAAAAAATTCTTCAATACAAGCGGTAATTTATATAAAGAATTAAATTTAAAAGATAAACTAAATAGTATGAGTGAAGAAGAACAATTAAAACTATTAAGCTCTAATGGTATGTTAGTTAAAAGACCAGTATTAATAACTAATAATAAAGTATTATTAGGATATAAAGAAGATGAATATAAAAAGATTAAGTAAGAAACTTAATCTTTTTTATTTAAAAAATAATAAATTAAGTGCTAACTACGTTGGTTCGAAATAAGTACAAAAAAAGAACTTATCAATTGATAAGCTCTGTAATTCTAAATGGAGCGGATGATGGGAATCGAACCCACGTAGTCAGCTTGGAAGGCTGAGGTTCTACCATTAAACTACATCCGCATAAATTTTTAATTGAACCTCAGTTTTACAAAGTTTCCGACAACCGAGTTCCAATCAAATTCAGTAGACATTTACAATTATATCAAAATTAGTAGTTAAGTCAACACTTTTTTACGAAAAATTAATAAAAATCCTCTAAAATATGGTAAAATTAAGTAGAAATTTAAATAAATGGCCAATAAAAGGAGAAAAAATGAGAGTAATAGCAAGTGATTTTGACAACACGTTATATGTAAAAGATGATATCGAAATGCAAAAAAATATCGATTCTGTAAAAAGATTTATTGAAAGCGGAAATATTTTTATGATTATTACAGGTAGAAGTTTTAGTAATATTAAAAAAGTATTAACAGAATTAGGAATACCTTATAGTTATTTAGTATGTCAGGATGGAGCCAATATATTTGATAAAGATGATAATTGTATTAAGAGTACTTTATTAGATAAAAATAAATCTATAATACTAGAAGAATATATGAAAAAGAGTAACTTAGATTATAGTTTTGAATCTGCATTTAATGACTATGATACAATCGATAATGCAGTAAAAATAACAGTTACATTATCAGGATTAGAAGATGCCAAAGAAGAATTAACTAAGATTATAGATAATACTAAAGTATCTATATATGCATATGTAAGTAGTAAACATATAAATATAATAGATGATTATGTAAATAAAAGTTATGCTCTAAATTATTTAAAAGAAAACAATTATATAACGAATAATATTGAAGTAATTGGTGATGATATAAATGATTTTGAAATGTTATCTAACTTTGATGGTGTAGTCATGGAAAAACATGATCCAATATTAGATAAATTAAATAAAAAAAGTGTAAAGTCAGTACACAGTTTTCTTGATGAAAATCTTTAAAAAATAATTCAATTTTTAACTATTTTATGGTAAGCTATATTATAGTAGGTGATAGTACATGTCAGAAGGTAATATGTATGGTAGTTTTTATTTTCAAGCTTGTTCACTTGCATATATTATATTGCTTGCCTTTGTTTTTTTCTCAAGAAGAAAATTGAATACAATTGAAAATAAAGTATACTCAATATTAATAATTTTAAACTTATTCGGTGTTACCGTTGACATCGTTAGTATTTATTATGCCTTTTTTAACGAGACTAGTCCTATGCTAATAATATTAGCTAAGGTTTATTTGATGTATTTAATTGCATACATGATAGTAGTAACTTTATATTTTATGATTATTGTTTTTGCTGGATCAGCATCTACAGAAAAAAAGAATTACTTATATAAGAAATATAATAAGTCATTCTTTTTAGTGGCAATAATATTTTCAATTATAATTGCTATAATACCACTATATTTTAATACAGCAGATGGTAGATTATATTCATATGGTCCTGGTGCTTTAACAACGTATGCAGTATGTGCTATGTTCATTGTATTATGGATCATAGTCGCAATCATTAAACGTAAAGAAATACCAAGGAATAAATTTTTCCCAATGATATCAGTTACTGCAACTGGTACAATTGCTGCCGTAGTTCAATTCTTTGTACCTGAATTACTAGTTGTATCAGCTGCCGAAGTTTTATGTATCTTCATCTTATATCTAACAGTATTCTTAGTAGAGAACCCAGATATAAGAATGATTGAAGAAATTAAAGAAGCAAGAAATGAAGCTGAAAGAGCAAATACTTCAAAAACAGAATTTTTATCTAACATGTCACATGAAATAAGAACTCCGCTTAATGCTATCTTAGGTTTCTCACAAGGATTACTAGAAGAGAATCTTAAAGGGGAAGCTAAAGAAGATGCAGAAGATATAGTAAATGCATCAGATAGTTTATTATCAATAGTAAATGAAATACTGGATATATCTAAGATAGAATCAAATAAACTAGAAATAGAAGAAGGAGAATACTCTTTCGATAAAATCTATAGATACTTAGTAACGATGACACAAGGTAGATTAGGTAATAAACAATTAGATTTTATTCATAATTGTGCAGATAATATACCTGCAGTATTATATGGAGATTCTGTAAGAATAAAACAAATAGCAGTAAACTTATTAACTAACTCAGTAAAATATACTCAAACAGGATTTGTTAAATTAAATATCGATTGTGAAATAATTGATTCAGAAAAATGTAAAATAATAATTTCAGTAGAAGATTCTGGTATAGGTATTAAAAAAGAAGACTTAGAAAAATTATTCTCTAAATACGAAAGATTTGATTCTGAAAAGAATATTAATGTTGAAGGTACAGGATTAGGTCTTGCACTAACTAAGACATTAGTAGAATTAATGAATGGTACTATTAATGTTGATAGTAAGTATGGAGAAGGATCAAAATTCGTAGTTACATTTGAACAAAAAATAGTAAAACTAGAAAAACAAGCAGAAAATGAAGCTGTTACTACAAATACAAATTTAGGATTTATTGGTAATAAGCAAAAGATTCTTATAGTAGATGATAATACAGTTAATTTAAAAGTGGCAAAGAGAATACTAGAACCATACAATCTAGAAATAGAATTCTCTGGTAGTGGAAAAGATTTTATCAAAAAGTATACATCAGGAGAACATTATGATTTAGTAATGTTAGATGATATGATGCCTGAATTAAGTGGTGTAGAAACATTAAAATATTTAAAAGAACACACAGATTACAATATTCCAACTATAGCTCTAACTGCTAATGCTTTAGCAGGAATGAGAGAACAATATTTCAAAGATGGATTCGATGATTATTTATCTAAACCAATAGATAAATTATTGTTAGAAGAAATATTAAATAAACATTTAAAAAGTAATGGTACACCTAATGAAGTTATTCAACAAGAACAACCAGAACCTATTGTGGAAGGAAACTTAGAAGAAATAGAAGTATTATAATAAAAAGGTGGTGAGATGATGTCAGTATATTATTTTTCTATAATATCATTAGTATATATGATATTAATAACAATAGCATTTTTGACTAAAAAGAAAAATTTAACTTCAGAAAACATCATCTTTTCTCACTTAATCTTAATAGTTTTAGCAGAAGTGTTATTAGATTTTGGAAATATTTATCTATCAAGAAATTATCCAGAAAGTATTATATATAAATACTGTTTTAGATTATACTTAATATTTATAATTTACTATGTTTTAGTATTCACTGAATATACTATATCTTTAGTACAAACTGAAGTTGAGGGTGAAGAAAAGATTATTAAACAAAATAGACTATGTAATAGCGTAATGGTCTTTATGATTTTCTGGGCCATTTTAATTGTTTATATAGATCAATTTACTCAAAGTGCTTCACATTTTAATTCTAGAGGTTTCGTAACAACAATAACAGTAACAATGTCTATGTTATTACTAGTAGTATGGATGGCTATTTTGATTATTAATAAAAAGAAATTAAATAATCAAAAATTAGTTCCAATTACAATAGTTATATTATCTGGTACAATAGGTGCTTGTGCACAATATCTTTATCCAAATTATAGATTAATTGTTCCAGCTTTCGTCTTCTCATTAGTTACTTTATATTTCACAATATTCCCATTAGAAAATCCTGATGTAAAAATGGTTAATGAAATGGAAAAAGCTAAGAAAGAAGCAGATCAAGCAAATAAATCAAAGACAGAGTACTTATCTAATGTATCACATGAAATTAGAACACCATTAAATGCAATCTTAGGATTTTCTCAAAGTATGTTAGAAGAAGATATAGATGATAATGTAAAAGAAGAAGTTGAGGATATAGTAGATGCTTCTGAAATATTACTAGAAATAGTAAATGAAATATTGGATATTTCAAAAATAGAGTCTAATAAACTAGAAATAGTAAATGTGGATTATTCTACAGAAAAAGTATATAAGTCATTAGTATCAATGACTGAAGGAAGATTAGGTAGTAGACAACTACAATTTATACATAATTATGCAAATGATATTCCTCCTGTGTTATTAGGAGATTATGTACGTATAAAACAAATAGTAGTAAATTTATTAACTAACGCTATAAAATATACAGATCAAGGATTTATAAAATTAAGCTTTAGTAGTGAACGTACAGAAGAAGAAAATACAATCAAATTAAGAATATCTGTTACAGATTCAGGTATTGGTATAAAAGAAGAATACTTCGACAAAATATTCTCTAAGTTCAATGGACTAGAACTACAAAAAGATGTAGCCATTGAAGGTACAGGATTAGGCCTTTCGTTAACTAAAAAATTAGTAGATATGATGGGTGGAAAAATAGTAGTTCAAAGTAAATATGGTGAGGGCTCTACTTTCACAGTGATTTTAAATCAAAAGATTTCAGAAAAAACATTAGAAGAATTAGAGTTAGAAACTCCTAAGGCTACAAAAAATAGTTTTGTAGGTAATGGACAAAGAATATTAATAGTTGATGATAATGCTGTAAATTTAAAAGTAGCTTTAAGATTAATGAAACCATATAATTTAGATATAGAAACACTAACAAGTAGTAAAGATTGTATATCTAAAATAGTAGCTGGAAATAAATATGATTTAGTAATGCTAGATGATATGATGCCTGAAATGAGTGGAGTAGAAGTACTAAAATATTTAAAAGAGAATATAGGTTATAATACTCCTACTATTGCACTTACAGCTAATGCTATATCAGGTATGAAGGAAAAATATTTAAATGATGGATTTACTGATTACTTATCTAAACCAATTGATAAGAATATCTTAGAGGATTTATTAATTAAATATTTAGGTAATACATCATCAACATCAAAAGAAGCATCTAATGATATAAAAGAGACTGTTAATAAAGTAGTAGAAGAAGTATAAGAACAAGTTGATGAAGTAAAAGAACAAGTCGAAAAAGAAAACGTAGAAGAAAAGATTACTCAAGATACTACAAATACTATAGATAATCATAGTAAAGATTATTTACTAAACAATAATGTTGATTTAGATAAAGCTTTAGAATCTTTAGGCGACATGGAGATGTACGATGAAACTGTACAAGACTTCTTAGTAGAAGCAGATGGTAAACTAAGTGACATTGAGAAATTTAAAAATGCTCAAGATATGCCTAATTATGCTATATTAGTCCATTCACTTAAGAGTGATTCAAAATACTTAGGTATGATGGATTTAGCAGATATAGCATACAAACATGAAATGGCAAGTAAAGAAAATAATGTTGATTTTGTTAATAGTAATTATGATGAATTAATGAAATTAGCTAAAGAAAAAGTAGAAATGCTAAAGAAATATATCGGTAATTAAGAAGAGTAATAAAACTCTTCTTTTTTTTGTCTATAGACAAAAATATCAAAACTTAAAAATTGTAAATAGTAACCTATTATGATAATATTATAATAGGTGATAATAGATGGAGAGTAGTAACATACAAAGATTTTGTGAAATAATGAAAATCTTAAAAAATAGTGGCTTAACTAATGGTTTCACTCCTAAAAAAGTGTATGATACACTTGAATCTTTAGGGCCATCATTCATAAAGCTAGGACAAATATTATCCGCAAGAGTAGATTTACTACCTGCAGAATATTGTATAGAACTAAGTAAACTTAGAACAGATGTAGCTCCTATGCCATATGAAGAAGTAGAAGAAATATTAAGAAAAAATTATGAAAATATAGATGAAGTATTTGTATATGTAGAAAGAACTCCTTTGGGTTCAGCATCTATTGCTCAAGTACATAAAGCTAAATTAAAAAAGAATAATAAAGAAGTAGCTATTAAAATAAGAAGACCTAATATAGAACAAATTATGGCTAATGATTTAAATCTATTTAGAAAAGCTCTACATATGCTTCAACTAAATAAATTAATTAAAGTAATAGATATAGATTTAGCTCTAGATCAAATATATGAAACAACTATGGAAGAAACTAATTTTAAATATGAAGCAGATCATTTAAAAGAGTTTAAAGAAAGAAATAGAGATAATGAATATATAGATTGTCCTACAGTATATACAAAACTATGTACAGAAGATGTAATAGTAATGGAATATATTGATGGAATTAAAGTGTATGAAAAAGAAAAACTAGAAAAAGATAATTATAATTTAGAAACTATCTCTAATATAATATGTGAAAATTATATAAAGCAAACATTAGAAGATGGTTTCTTCCACGCAGATCCTCATCCAGATAATATTATGATTAAAGATGATAAAGTAATATTTATAGATTTAGGAATGGTAGGAAGATTAACTGATAAAAGTAAAGATTCAATAAAAAAATGTATTAAATCAATGCTTGCCAAAGACTATAAAACTATAACAGATGTTATACTAAGTTTATCTAAACAATATGGTAAAAATGAATTAGATTATCAAAAATTAGAGAGTGATATAACTTTATTAATACAAGAATATCTAACATTAGAATTAGAAAATATTAATATAGCTAAATTTGCTAATGAAATGTTTAATTTATTAAGAGAACATAAATTAATGTTAGATAAAGATGTTACTATGATGATTAGAGGAGATGGAGTAATCGAAGGAGTATTAAAAAATGTTAATCCTAAGATTAGTTTCTTAAATGTCTTATCATTAAGTAAATATGGTCAAAATGAAGTATTCACAATAGATAATATAAAAGAAACATCTACTAGAGTAATAAGAAGTATGGATAATTTAATAGATTTACCTACAGAAGTAAATACACTATTAAAATCAGTTAATAGTGGACAAACTAAATTTAAAGTAGAATTAAGTGAATCAGCTAATCAAGTAGATAAATTAGAAAACTTAGTACATGAAGTAGTAATAGGTTTTATAGATGGATGTTTAGTTATTGCTACCGCAATCATTGATGTAAAAGAATTAAAATTTATTGGTGCAATATTAGTATTTATATTAACTATTTGGTTAATTATTAAGATGATAAAAGATTTAATTCATAGAGGTTATTAAGCTATACAAAATGTATAGCTTTTTTATTTAAAAAAAGATTTAATAGTGATAAAATTATATTATGATAGATAATAGGCAAAAAAGATGAAAAGAGGTGAGAGTATGGCAGATAGTCGTTATTATTTTCAAATAATATCACTAGTATATTTGTTATTAATATCAATAGCTTTTTATGCTAAGAAGACTAAAAAAAATACTGGAAGTACCATATTCTCACAATTAATGTTTGACTTATTATTATGTATTATTTTTGATATTTTATGTGTATATACAGATAATATGGAAAATACAATTATTAATTATTATTTAAGTTTAGCATTTTTATTAAGTATAGTTAGATATATACTAGTCTTTACTGAATATATAACATTAATAGTAAGTGATATACCAGATGAAGAAATAAAAGCTAAAACTTATGAAAAGATACATATGATATGTAACATACTATACATAATATGGTCTGTTATAACTGTTTATATGTACAACTATTATTCATCATTTGACAGAGAAGTTGGTAACATAGTAGTTTACATATATTGTGGATTCTCATGGTCTGCATGTATAGGTTACTGGGTAGTAATAATGTCAAAATTCTTAATAAGACAAATTGGAGAAGAAACAAATCCAATGAAGATAGTATGGATATTATTAAAAACATTTGTAAAGAGATTAGCTCCTATAGCAGCAGCAATTATTCCAGGTACAATAGGATTAGTTATACAATTCTTTATACCTAATTTACACCTATGTGTACCTACATTTACATTCTCAATAATAATTATGTACTTTACAATTTTCCCTACAGAAAACCCAGATGTTCAATTAGCCGAAGAAATAGAAAAAGCAAAACTTGAAGCAGATCAAGCCAATAAGTCAAAGACAGAGTACTTATCTAATGTATCACATGAAATTAGAACTCCATTAAATGCCATCTTAGGTTTTTCTAATACTTTACTACTACAAGAAGATATAGAAGATAGTACTAGAGAAGAAGTAGAATATATTATTGAATCATCTGAATCATTACTTGAAATAGTAAATGAAATACTAGATATATCTAAGATAGAATCAAATAAACTAGAAATAGTAAATGTTGATTATTCTATAGAAAAATTATATAGAACACTAGTTAATATGACACAAGAAAAAATAGGTAGTAGTCAACTACAATTTATCCATAATTTTAGTAATGATATACCTCCTGTATTATTAGGAGATTATGTAAGATTAAAACAAATATTATTAAATATAATTAATAATGCAATAAAGTATACAGAAGTAGGTTTTGTAAAATTAAAATTTGCTTGTGAAAACATAAGTGAAGATGAATGTAGATTGATAATTAGTGTAACAGATTCTGGTATAGGTATAGATGAAGAATCTATAGAAAAAATATTCTCAAAATTTCAAGGAATGGAAGTCCAAAAAGATATTGAAATACAAGGTACTGGTTTAGGATTATCTCTTACTAAAAGATTAGTTAATATGATGGATGGTAAGATAGTAGTTCAAAGTACTAAAGGTGAGGGTAGTACATTTATAGTTTATGTAACACAAAAGATATCTGATAAAGCAATTAATGAATTAGAAGATGAAACTATATCTAATAATAGTATATTTGTGGGCAATGGACAAAGAATATTAATTGTCGATGATAATCCTATGAATATTAAAGTAGCTTTAAGATTAATGCAAGATTATAATTTAAAAATAGAAACTTTAAATAATGGAAAAGATTGTATTACAAAGATAAATGCCGGTAGAGTATATGATTTAGTAATGTTAGATGATATGATGCCTGAAATGAGTGGAGTAGATGTTCTAGCAATACTTAAACAAAATCCTAATTATAAGATGAAAACAATAGCACTAACAGCTAATGCCATGTCTGGTATGAGAGATAAGTATATAGGATTAGGATTTGATGATTACTTATCTAAACCAATTGATAAGAGAGCATTAAATGATTTATTAATTAAATATTTAGGTAATAATACAAAAGCTTCTCAAACTAAAGTAGAAATAAAACAAGAAGTACCAGTAAATAATACTTCTAATGAAAAATTAAATAAGGATTATTTATCTAATAATAATGTCGATTTAAATAAAGCTTTAGAGTTCTTAGGTGATATGGAAATGTATGATGAAACAGTTAAAGATTTCCTAACTGAAGTAGATAGTAAATTAGAAAACATTTCTAAATATAAAGAGTCACAAGATATGCCTAATTATGCTGTATTAGTTCACTCTTTAAAAAGTGACGCCAAGTATTTAGGCCTAATGGATTTAGCAGATATAGCATATAAACATGAGATGGCAAGTAAAGGCAATGATATTAATTTTGTTAATGAAAATTATGATGAATTAATTAACTTAGCTAAAGAAAAAGTAGATATAATGAAAAAGTATATAGGAGAATAGAAAAGTATAATTACTTTTCTTTTTCTTTATACTAGTATTTTTTATAAAATTATGTTATAATGATGGACGACGTTTAAGAAGAGGTGTATTAAAATGGAAAAAAGAAACGTAGCTATTATAGCCCATGTCGATCATGGTAAGACTACTTTAGTAGATGGTATCTTAAAACATTCTGGTATGTTTAGAGATAATGAAGATTTAACAAATGTATCAATGGATTCAAACTCTTTAGAAAAAGAAAGAGGTATTACAATATTAGCTAAAACTACTGCTATGGATTATAAAGGAGTAAGAATTAATATTTTAGATACTCCAGGACATGCAGACTTTGGTGGAGAAGTAGAACGTATTATGAATATGGTTGATGGTGTTATCCTTGTTGTAGACGCTTATGAAGGAGCAATGCCACAAACTAGATTCGTTCTTAAAAAAGCTTTTGAAGCTAAAGTTAAACCAATAGTAGTAATTAATAAAGTAGATAAACCTAGTGCTAGATGTAAACAAGTAGTAGATGAAGTATTAGACTTATTTATTGAATTAGGTGCAGATGACTCTCAATTAGATTTTAAAGTTATTTATGCATCAGCTATCAATGGAACATGTTCATTAAGTGATGATTTATCAACACAAACACCAGGTTTTGATGAAATATTAGATACAATTATAGAAGAAATACCAGCACCATCTGGAAAAAATGACGCACCACTTCAATTCCAACCAGCATTATTAGATTATAATGAATTTGTAGGTAGAATTGGTGTAGGTAGAGTTCATAACGGTAAAATTAAAACAGGTGAAATGGTTACTTGCTGTAGATTAGATGGGTCTACTAAACAATTTAGAATTCAAAAATTATTTGGATATTATGGATATAGTAGAATTGAAATCGAAGAAGCAGAAGCAGGAGATATAGTCGCAATCGCAGGACTTGCTGATATTTCAGTAGGTGAAACAATTTGTAGTAATGATAATATCTTACCATTACCAAAACTACATATTGATGAACCAACTCTTCAAATGACTTTCGGAACTAACTCATCACCATTTGTAGGTAAAGATGGAAAAATAGTTACTGCAAGAAAAATTGAAGAAAGATTAATTCGTGAAACACAAAAAGACGTAAGTTTAAAAGTAGAACCAGCTACTAATGAATCATTCTTAGTAAGTGGTCGTGGAGAATTACATTTAGGTATTTTAATTGAAAATATGAGACGTGAAGGTTTCGAACTTGAAGTATCAAAACCAACAGTTATTATTAAAGAAATAAATGGTCAAAAATATGAACCATATGAAGAAGTACAAATAGAAGTACCAGAAGATTGTATGGGTAACGTTATTGAACAATTAGGTATCCGCGGTGGAAAAATGGAAAGTATGGCAAACTTCGAAAATCAAGTAAGATTACTTTACACAATACCATCAAGAGGATTAATTGGATTCTCTACAGAATTCATGACATTAACTAGAGGTTATGGTATTATGTCACATACATTCAAAGATTATGAACCAGTAGAAAGTGGAATAATTGGAGAACGTAAATTAGGTGTATTAGTATCAATGGAAAATGGAGCTTCTACTGCATACTCAATAGGTAACTTAGAAGACAGAGGTATCATGTTTATTGAGCCTGGTACTGAAGTATATGAAGGTATGATAGTAGGAGAATGTAATAGAGATAATGACTTAGCTGTAAACGTTGTAAAGGGTAAACAATTAACTAATACTCGTGCAGCAGGATCTGATCATACAGTAGTATTAAAAAGACCTCGTCCAATATCTCTAGAATATGCTCTAGATTATATAAATTCAGATGAGTTAGTAGAGGTTACTCCTAACTTCATAAGATTAAGAAAAAGAATACTTAACACAGAAGAACGTAAAAAATTTGACGCAAGAGTAAAAAATAGCTAGAAATAGCTATTTTTTGTTTTACATTTTCTTTTCTTTTGTTATAATGATACTAGAGAATAGAGGTGTGTTAGATGAGTAAGAAGAAAAAACAGGCCACTGAAGAATTAGTCCAAACACAAGTTTTAAATATAGAAGAAGTTCGTCGTGTTGCGAACTACGAAAAAAAGCTAAGTAAAAAGCCAGCTGCAATTTGTGCAATATTGGGTATTTTTATGATACTTTTAGGAGGAACATCACAAGGTTATATTTCATATAATCAAATGATGCTAGAAACTAGTACTAAACAAAAAAATGTTGCAGCTAGAAAAGTAAATGACAATTTACAGTCTAATACAACATTAACATGTACACTAGCAAAAGCAGCTAACCCAGATGGAACTAATTTTCTTGCTACATTTACATATAAATTTACAAATAATCAATTAAAAGGTATAAAAAAAGAGTTATTAATGGATGGGTATAATACTCAAGGCTTAATAACTATCTTTGATCAATATACAATATATCAAAATCTAGCTACATTAGGTAATACAGTAAATGGTTATAGTATTACTTCAGGACCACATGATAATGTAGGTTTCTATGTAACAACAGAAATTGATTTAACAAAAGTAGATGCAACTAAAGTACCAGATATCTATTCTACATTAATGTATACAAGTGTTGATTATAAACTTAATACAAAATCAGAAGAAATTAAAACAAACTATGAAGCTTTAGGATTTACTTGTACTTCAGCAAGTGAATCAGTAAATAAATAATAAGACAAATAAAAAACTGCATATCATTATGCAGCTTTTTTACTCTTTAATAAAGTTCTTTTTTCTTTAGTTGATAATCTTACTTTAGTTCCATCTTCTAATCTATAAACTTGTAAATTTAAACCTTGTCTAGATTTAGTAGCATTTAAAGCGTGAGATCTTTTGTTTTTTACATTACCAACTCTATTTGATACATTAACTGCCATTTTAATTCCTCCTTTGGTTTTTCCGCGTCTGCTTAATAACTTTACCATAAAAGTATTATAAAGTCAAATAAATTCAATAAAAGTAAATTACTATTATATTCAAACATCTATTCTATTAGATGTATTTTTATGTTATTATATATTTGAATTGGAGGTAATATCATGTATACACAGCTATATAATAAAACAAATTATACGTTATTATCATCACTATTAAAAATAGATGATCTTATCTCTTATGCTAAAAATAATAATTTAAGTAGTATCTCAATAACAGATTCTAATATGTATGGTACTATGGAATTTATTAAGAAATGTGAAAAGAATAATATTAAACCAGTTATAGGATTAGAAGTAAATTTAGATGATTTCATAGTAGTATTATTCTCTAAAAATTATGATGGGTATAAAAGTCTAATTAAATTATCTACTATACAAAATGAATCCACAGTAACTGTGGAAAATATAAGAGAATATAATAAAGAAGTAATCGCAGTATTACCATTTATATATAAAGATAAATACAATGAAATATCTAATATATATAAGGAACTATATTTAGGATATAAAAATAAACAAGAAGAAAAAGAAGCATTAATATTAACTAATAATATAGTATTTTTTCAAGAAAACTTATATATAAATAAAGATGATTCAAGTATATTACCTTATCTATATAGAATAAGAGACGGTAAAACTATATCAGAAGATATTACATATGATATAGATAATCATAATCTAAATATTACTAATATTTTAGATTTATCTAATAATACAGGTTTAATAAATACAAATAAGATAATAGATTCATGTAATTTAGAATTTCCTAAGTCTAAATTATTATTACCTATATTTGAATGTGAAGATGCTCCTACATATTTATTTGAATTATGTAAAGTAGGTTTAAATAAAAGATTAAATGGAAAAGTAACTGATATTTATAAGGATAGATTATCTCATGAATTACAAGTAATTACAGAAATGGGATTTCCTAATTATTTCTTAGTAGTATATGACTTTATAAAGTTTGCGAAAAAACAAGGAATCTTAGTAGGTCCAGGAAGAGGTTCTGGAGCAGGTTCGCTTGTAGCTTATTCATTAGGTATAACAGATATTGATCCAATAGAATATGATTTATTATTTGAAAGATTCTTAAATCCAGAAAGAAAAACAATGCCTGATATCGATACAGATTTCCCAGATAATAGACGTGATGAAGTAATTAATTATGTTAGAGAAAAATATGGAAATAGAAGAGTATGTGGAATAGTAACTTTTGGTACATTAAGTGCTAAACAAGTACTAAGAGATGTAGGTAGAGTATTAAATATTCCTAGTTATAAAATAGATGGAGTATGTAAATTAATTCCTGGAATGACTCATGAAAAATTAAAAGACTTCTATGATAAAAATCCTACATTTAAAGCAAGAATTGATTCGGATTTATCTTTATCAAATATGTATAAAATTGCCCTAAAGATAGAAGGATTTCCAAGACATACATCCAGCCATGCTGCTGGTATAGTAATGTCTCAAGTAGACTTAGATGAAGTAATACCTCTAACTACAGGAGATGGAATGTACTTATCAAGTTATTCTATGGAGTACTTAGAAGATTTAGGATTACTTAAAATGGATTTCTTAGGACTAAAGAATCTTACTATAATAGATAATATAATATCTGATATAAAAAATATTACTGGAGAAGAAGTAGATTTTTCTAAAATACCATTAGATGATAAAGAAACATTACATATGTTTGAAACAGCTAATACTAGTGGAATATTCCAATTTGAATCTACTGGTATGAGAAACTTCTTACGTAGATTAAAACCAAATACATTTGAAGATATATTCGCAGCTATTGCATTATTTCGTCCAGGTGCTGCCGTAAATATAGATTCTTATATTAGAAGAAGACATGGAGAAGAAAAAGTAACATATCTAGATCCATCTCTAGAAAGTATTACTAAAAATACTTATGGTATCTTAATTTATCAAGAACAGATAATGCAATTAGCAAATATCTATGCTGGTTATACATTAGGAGAAGCAGATATTCTAAGACGTGCTATGTCTAAGAAAAAAGTAGATTTATTAGCTTCTGAAAAAGAAAAGTTTATTAATAAGAGTATAGAAAAAGGTCATACTAAAGAACAAGCTTCTAATATATTTGAATTAGTATTAAACTTTGCTGGATATGGATTTAATAGATCACACTCTGTAGCATATTCACTTATAGCTTATAAAATGGCTTACTTAAAATGTCATTATAAAGAAATATTCTTTAGTGCCATACTAACTAATATGATAGGTAGTGAATCTAAAACACATGAATATATTATGGAAGCAAAAGCGAATAACATTATAGTAGAAAAACCTACTATAAATGAAAGTGATTCAAGATACATAGTTAAAGATAATAAAATTATTTATCCAGTATCTAATATTAAATCAATAGGTACAGTAGTATCAGAACAAATAAAAAACGCAAGAGGCAATAATAAATTTACTGATATCTATGATTGTATAAGTAGATTATATATTAATGGTGTAGGTAAAAAGAATATAGAGACTCTTATTATGGCAGATACTTTTAAAGAATTTGGTTATAATAGAGCTACTTTAATATTTAATCTAGATAGCTTATTTAATTATGCAGAATTAACAAAAGATATAGATCCTACACTAGTAATGAAACCAGAAATAGAATATCAAAAAGATTACTCTGATGAAGTATTATTAGAAAAAGAAAAAGAAGTCTTTGGATTCTACTTATCATCTCATCCAACTACTAACTATAGGAAAGATAATCCATATTGTATATCATTAAATGAAGTAGAAAATCATTTAAATAAAAAAATAGATACATTAATATTAGTAGATAAAATGAAAGTAATTAATACTAAAAAAGGTGATAAGATGGCTTTTATTACTGGTAGTGATGAAACAGGTACAATAGAGTATACATTATTTCCTAAAACATATAATAACTATCCCGATATAGAAGTAGGATCACTATTAAAAGTAAGAGGTAATGTAGAAAGAAGATTAGATCAAATACAAATAATAGTAGAAAAAATAAAAGATTTAAAAGGAGAAAATAATGAACAAAATTAAAGAAAAAATTCCCAATTATAAAATCTATTTATTAAGTATTCTAGTAATTATAATTGATCAAATATCTAAACTAATAGTAGTAAAAAATATGAATATAGGAGAAGAAATAGTAATAATAAAAAAATTCTTTTCTATTCTATATGTTACTAATACAGGAGCAGCTTTTTCTATGTTAGAAAATTCTACTACTTTATTAATTATTATTAGTTTATTTTGTTTAGCACTAATAGTATCTTTACTAAAAAAAGAAAAAGATATTACTCCTATAAAGATAATATCATTTGGTATTTTAATAGGTGGAATGATAAGTAATTTAATAGATAGAGTTTTCTATAAAAATGTAATTGACTTTTTATCATTCACAATCTTTAATTATAAATTTCCAGTATTTAATATAGCTGATATAGGTATAACTATAGGAGTTGCATTGGTATTATTTTTACAATATAATAATGAAAAAAAGGAGAAAAAGTATGAAAAACAGGATAGATAATGTTTTAAATTATTACAAAGAAAATGAAAATTGTGATCCAAACGTATATGAATTTATAAATATCTGTGATGAATTTGCTGAATATATAAATTCAGCCGCACCTAATTATGGAATATATATAGTTAATGGTGTTTCAGGAAAAGATAAATATCCAAATGAATATGAGACACTTCAAAGCTTTATTCAACTAAGTAAACAAATAGAAGAAAAAATAAAAAATAGTGATTTAGAAAATAAAGAATTGCTATTTACAATATGTGATAATTGTTACTCCAATGCAGTTCATTACAATCGAGTACCAAATTTAGATTTACAAGCATCTGTTAGTGGAGTATCACTATATATAGCTCAACAAAAGCGAGATTTGAAAAAGGGAATAATATCAGAATTTACATATAGCAATACAGAGGAATTTAACAGAATTAAAGAAAAATATAATGAAGCAAAAGATAGTGGATATTTTGCAGATACTATTAATGAAGTCAAGAATAACCATTTAGAAATAGCAGAACTTTTTGAAAATATTTGTAACACATATAATCCTAAGTATGAATTAAATATAGATAATGAAATTAATAATAGAGGTACAAATGTTCCAGAAAGAGTAGATAATATTTTAAAATATTATGAAGAAAATAAAGATTGTGATCCAAATTTATATGAATATATTGAATTATGCAGTGATTATGCAGATTTTATAAACATAGCAGCACCAAAATATGGAATATATTCTGTTAATGGAAGCAGTATTGAAGAAGGTAGAAAAAAATATCCTCTAGCAGCACAGACATATGATAAATTTAAAATTTTAAGTAATAAAGTATTTGATAAGCTAATAAATAACGATTTAGATATAACTGAACTTTCACCATTATATCAATTAACTCTAGGTGTATATAGAAGTGCATTAACTTATGGTAAGTATGGAGACCAAACTCTTCGTGCAAAAGCAGCTTCAGTTTCTCTATATATAGCTCAAGGAAAAAGAAATGTAAGAAATGGTGTAACTGATGAATTTACATATAGCAATCTTGCAGAAATGAATAATTTGAATAGTGAATGTGAAAAAATAGATATGTCAGATTCTAATGCTAATAACTATGGTGCTTTTAAAAGAGTATTAGAAGATATAAATAAAGATTATGGTGTTACTTATAGTTCTGAGAATATAGAAAGAAAGACGTTGTAATAATGATAAAAGTAAGTGATAATGTAGGTCAAAGATTAGATTTATATCTATCAGAAAAATTAGACTTATCTAGAAGTAAAGTACAAAAATTAATAAAAGATGAACAAGTAACAGTTAATAATAAACTAGTAAATGTAAGTTATCAAGTAAAATTAGATGATGAAATAGAAGTAGATAGTGACTTAAATTATGATATGAATGTTGAAGCAGAAAATCTACCTATAGATATTGTTTATGAAGATGATGATTTATTAATTATTAATAAAGCTAGTGGTATGGTAGTACATCCTGCTCCAGGAAACTATACAGGAACTTTAGTAAATGCATTACTTTATAAATTTAATCTAACTAGTGGAGAATCTATGCGTCCTGGAATTGTACATAGATTAGATAAAGATACTAGTGGATTAATGTTAGTAGCTAAGAATGATTTCACTCATGAAAAATTATCTGAAATGATTTCTAAAAAAGAAGTAGAAAGAAAATATCTAGCAATTGTAGATGGAGTAATTAAACATGAAACAGGTACAATAGATGCACCAATAGGAAGAGATATTAATAATAGACAAAAAATGGCAGTTACTGATGTAAATAGTAAAGAGGCAGTAACTAACTTTAAAGTATTAGAAAGATTTAATAATAATACATTAATTGAATGTATTCTAGAAACAGGTAGAACACACCAAATAAGAGTACATCTATCATATATAGGATATCCAGTAAATAATGATCCGTTATATGGTAGAGGTAAATGTACACCATTTGGTCAAATGTTACATTCATATAGTATTAAATTAAAACATCCACGTACTGGTAAAGAATTATCTTATACAATAGATCCACCAGTAGAATTTAAAGAAAAACTAGAATTATTAAGACAAGAAAAAGGTAATATTTAATTGATATTGCCTTTTTTTATTAATTGTATAATTTAATGTAAAATGTATTTTATAGTATTTAAAATTATGTTATATATAAGTTAAAGTTGAAAAATATAGAGAAATATGATATAATATGTGCAACTTTGAGGGGTGAAGTTATGAGAAAAGATGTTTTCAAAGAAATTGCATCTTTAGCAGCCATGAACTCAGTTGATGGCATTGATGAAGAAAAAATCCAAAAGATGATTGATAGTACAGAAGATACTTTAGGTGTAGAACTATCTGGTTATGCAACTATTGATAAACCATATAGACAATTCTATACTAAACAAATGTTAGAAAGTGAGTATCCAAAAGATAAGATTAGTACTGCGATACTAAAAAGAGCTTTAACAAATAGCGAAAAAGTAGCATATAGATGTGAAAGAGAATTTACATATGGAGAATTATACGACGAAGTTGTTAATTATGCATATGTTTTAAAAAATAAATATAAAGTACAAAAGGGCGATAAGATAATCATGGATATATTATCTACACCTGATGCAATTAGTGCATTTCTAGCAGCAAATTTAATTGGTGCAGAAATAAGACCAATTGATCCAATATATAGTCCACAACAAATTGATAAAATTTTAGTTGACTATGATCCAAAATTAATTATTTGTAATGCATTACATTATGAAAATATGAAAAAAGCAATTGGTGAAAGAAATATACCGGTTAGTTATATAAAATTAAGAGGTAATATACCATTCCTTTCTAAAACTAAGAAAGCTCTTCTTAATTCATTAGAATCTGCAAATGAAATTAAAATGAAATTTGAGAAAGCAACTAATTTTAATAGTTTTGAAAAAGATATGAAAAATATAGCTGACAAAAATATAAAGATAGAAGATGTAATGTCAGAATATAAACCAAATGAAATAGCAGCAATTTTCTCAACTAGTGGAACTACAGGAGTAGCTAAAGGTGTTGAAGTTACTAATGAAAACTTCTTAAGTAATGTTCATAAAGAATATGTATCAGGATTTGATATAAAAGATGGGGATTCATTATTTAACCCAATGCCAACATGTAGTTCATTCTTCTGGTATACAATTGCCTTTGCATCATTCTTAGGTGTTACTACTTCATTAAGTCCTGTCTTTAATGCAAAAGCTAGTACAAAACAAATTGCCGAAGATGAAAGTACATGGGTATTATTAGGACCAATTATAATAAATCAATTATGTGATTTCATAGATAATTATGAAAACATAGTTTCAGATGATAAATTTATTTCAAAAATTAAGAAAACTCTATTCAAAGAAAGAGATAAAAAAATAGTAGAGTCTATTAAAGGAAAGAGCCATTACATAAGTGGTGGAGATTTACTATCTATTGATCTTGAAAGAAGAGCAAAAGAAAAAGATTTAGTTATTCATAATAACTTAGGAACTTCAGAAAATACAGGACCATCTACAAATCCTAATGGAGCAATAAGAGGTGGAATTGATTATTATGAAGGATCAGTTGGTGTACCATTACCTGGTAATGATGTGGGAATATTCTTATTTGATGAAGAAAATGATCTTCCTGCATTAGATGCACCAAATTATGTACAAGGATTAAAATATTATGAAGTAGGAGAAATATGTTTCGATGGTAAAAATCCAAACGTATTTCAAGGATATTATAAAAATGAAAAAGAAACAAATAGAACAATTTTAAAACATGCAGATGGAACAATTTGGTACCATTCAGGAGATTTAGGTTATATTGATCCAGCTGGTCACATGTTCTGTTGTGGAAGAAAAAATGGTTTAATTGTTAGAGATGGTCATAAAGTATGGGCTGCTAGAATTGAAAACGTAACTAAAGAAATAGAAGAAGTAAGTGATTGTGCAATAATAGGAGTTCATGATGAAAAAGATAAAGAAGCTCCTGCAATGTTTATTGTATTCAAAGAAGATGTACACCAAGAGGAAAAAGAAGAAACAATAAATAAGGTATTTTCTCAAATAGAGAAAAAATTAGATAATAAACATGTCCCAGTATATTGGAAAGAATTAGATGAAATTCCTAGAAATTTAATGGCAAAAACAAGAATTTCAGAATTGAAAAAAATATATGATGAATCAATTCAAAATACAAATGAAGGACCACAAAAAATTATAAAAAAATAAAAAACAAAAAAAATTACATTCATATGTAATTTTTTTTATACTAAAAAATAATTTCATGATATACTGGTACTATAGAGAGTAAGGTGTTGCGCGTGGGAATAGCATTTACAATAAGTAGTTTAATATATACATTAATACTATTATGTGTATTTTTTTCAAAAGAAAGAATAAAAAGTTCAGAAACAACTATATTCAGTTTCATTTTAATAACTACTTTTATTGGATTAATATTAGAAATAACTAATTATTTACTTATACAAGTAGGTTTAACTGAAAAATCAATACTCTTTTTAATTAGTACAAAATTAATATTAGTATATTTCTTTATTTGGGCTTCATTATTTTCAATGTATATTAATGTAATTTCTAAAAAAGAAAAACATAATAACTTATATAAATATGCCATACCAATTGGATCAATAATACTATTAGTTCTACCTGTTGATTTTTTACATGAAGGTTTATTAGTAATACCAACAGGAATTGCTACTAGTGTAGTATATGCTGTCATAGGATTTTATATAGTTATGTCATTAATAAAAATGATAATTTGTAAACAAAAAGAATGGAAAAAGTTTTCTCCACTTATTATATTTATTATCTCAATGACATGTTCTACAATAATCCAATATTATCATCCGGAAATTATTTTAGGAGATGTAATATTTGCTTGTGTAATATTTATTATGTCTTTCACAATTGAAAACCCTGACGTTAAAATGATTGATCAATTAGAAGTAGCTAAAGATGCTGCCGAAAAAGCAAATTCTGCTAAGACTGATTTCTTAGCTAATATGTCACATGAAATTAGAACACCACTTAATGCCATAGTTGGATTTAGTGAGTTTGTTGCTGATGCAGAAACATTAGAGGAAGCAAAAGAAAATGCTAAAGATATAGTACATGCATCAGGTACATTACTAGAAATTGTTAATGGTATTTTAGATATTTCTAAGATTGAAGCAGGTAAAATTGAAATATTAAATGCTCCATATAAGCCAAAAGAAGTATTAGAAGAGTTAGCTAAATTAATAACTCCTCGTATGCAAGATAAATGCTTAGAATTTACTTATACAATAGATCCTAAGTTACCTAAAGTATTAATAGGTGATGCAGCTAACTTAAGAAAAATAGTTACAAACTTCTTAAGTAATGCGTGTAAGTATACTCCAACTGGATACGTTAAATATAATGTAGGATGTGAATTAATAGGAGATACTGCAAGATTAACAATAAGTGTAGAAGATTCAGGTCAAGGAATAAAAAAGGAAAATATGGATAAATTATTTACTAAATTCCAAAGATTTGAATCTGATAAGAATGCCAACATTGAAGGTACTGGTTTAGGACTAAATATCACTAAACAGTTAGCTGAAATGATGGGTGGTACTGTAGGTGTTAATTCTGAATTTGGAAAAGGTTCAACATTCTACATAGTAATAGATCAAAAAATAGGTGATGAGAGCTTATTAGACGATACATCTAAATTAAGTCTTAACCTTGATTTATCTGGTGTTAAGATGTTAATGGTAGATGATAATGAATTAAATATAAAAGTAGGATTAAAAGTATTTAAAACTTATAATGCTACTGACATAGATACCGCTAAAAATGGTTATGAATGTTTAGAAAAAGTAAAAAGTGGTATAAAGTATGATATAATTTTATTGGATGATCAAATGCCTGGTATGAATGGTGGCCAAACTTTAGCTGAATTAAAGAAACATGAAGGATTTAATATTCCAGTAGTTGCTTTAACTGCTAACGCCTTAACAGGTATGAGAGAGAAATATATTTCACAAGGATTTACAGATTATCTAGCAAAACCATTAGAGAAGATTCAAATTGTCAAAGTTTTAAATAAAATAATGGATGATTATCATATAAAACATGGCAATTCAAATGAGGGAGGTAATAATATGAATGAACAAATGAATCCAATGGGTGCTGTACAACAACCACAAGCAGTACCACAACCAACAGTAGCTCCTGTTGCACCAACACCTGTTGTTGAAACTCCAGTAGCTCCGCAACCTGCTCCAGAGGCAGTTGCTCCAGTAGTACAACCTACACCTGTAGTAGAGGCTGCACCAGTTGCACCAACACCTGCACCAATGCCAGCACCTGCAGAGCCAGTTGCACCAACTCCAATGCCAGCACATGCTGCACCAGTTGCACCAACTCCAGTTGCTGAAACACCAGTGATTGAAGCTGCACCTGCTGAACCAGTTGCTCCAACTCCAGAGGCTGTTGCTCCAGTAGTACAACCTACACCAGTAGTAGATGCTGCTCCTGCTGTTCAACCAGCACCAGTAGCTGAGGTACCAGTTGCCCCAACTCCAGTAGTTGAAGCTGCACCTGCACCAGAGGCTGTTGCTCCAGTAGCACCAGAACCAGCTCCAGTAATGCCAACTGAAGCACCTGCAGGAGATCCAAAAGCTTTCTTAGTAAGTAATGGATGTGATATTGATAAAGCTCTTGAATTATTAGGAGATATGGAAATGTATAATGAAACAGTATCTGATTTCCTAGAAGAAGTAGAAGAAAAATGGCAAAGAATTCAAGATTACCAATTAGCAGGAGATATGCCTAACTATGCAATAGAAGTACACTCACTTAAGAGTGATGCAAGATACTTAGGATTCTATGTATTAGGAGATATTGCATATAATCATGAAATGGCTAGTAAAGAAAATAATGTTCAATTCGTAAATGAACATTATCCTGAATTAGTAGCAGAATATGAAAAAACACTAGATATCATTAAACGCTACAAAGAAATGATCTAAAGATTAAGTAGATAAATACTTAATGATAAAATAGATGCATAAATATTAAAGAGTACATATAGCTTTAAGCCCTGTGTACTTTTTTTATTTAATTCTAATGATTCTTCATATAAGAATAATGAACTAATAAAAGTACCTATACAACTTACAAATCCTAAGAAGTTACTCTTTAATAAGAAAAATACAATTATAAAGCTTTGATTAAATAGATAATTTATTACTAAAGATATCTTATATTCTTTAGGTATATCTTTATATTTATACTCAGAAAAAATACTAGACATACTAATACTTAATAGAATATAATTAATAGTCCAGATTACTCCATAGAACCAGCTAGGAGGAGCAAATCCAGGAAGCATTAGTTCTTTATAATAAGAGTAATCTATAGGTATAAAATAACCTAAAAACCATAATAATAAAAATAAAATAAATAAACAGATTCGTTTTAACAAAACTCTTCACCTCTTTTTTTATTTTATGTTTTATAATATAATAATATTAGTAATTCAAGGAGGAATTATATGGAACAAGAAATGATGCTCGATGACAAAAATGTTCTAGCAATGAAATTACTTCATTACTTCATTACAGAAAAAAACTATAATCCAATAATTCTACAAGGCGTAGAAAATGAGATATGGTTAGAAAATTTGAATGAAGATTGCAAAGTAGTTAGAATTGTATCAAGTTATATTCATAACAAAGAACAGTTTGATTTTGATAGATTTAAAACTAAAAAGATTTTAGGCAAAATAAAAAAGAAAACATTGTCTCTAAATATGAATGTATTAAGTATATTCTTAGACTTAGGAGAAAATGTTGAGTTAAGTGAAGATAATTCTCATTTAATGTATGTAAATATTACTAATGAAACGGATGTGGAGAAGAGTGACATTTTAAGTAGAGTATTCCCTGATCTTGATAAGAAAATGAAGTATGATGAAAAAGGGGAAGAGTTATTTATGAAAATAACTAAAGATATAAATAGACATAATCAAGAAGATGCTAGACAAGTAGAAAAAGTATTCAAGATGAAATTTCCTATGATTACTTATACTTTAATAGCAATTAATATTTTATTCTATGTAATTCCTGTAATATTTGGAGAATATAACTATGTAATTAATATACTATGTACTCATGGACCATCTATTAGAGCGGGTCAGTATTATAGATTATTTACAGGAATGTTTGTACATGGAGGATTAATGCATTTAGCATTAAACTGCTATTCTCTATATGTAATTGGTACTCAGATGGAAAGCTTCTTAGGAAAAATTAAATATTTAATTATTTATATAGTAAGTGGCTTAGCTGGAGCACTACTATCTATGACATTTAGTGGTAATGTTGCTTCAGTTGGAGCCAGTGGAGCAATCTTTGGTCTATTAGGATCAATGCTATATTTTGGATATCATTATAGAGTATATTTAGGAAATGTTATAAAAAGCCAAATATTACCATTAATATTAGTTAATTTATCTATAGGATTTATGTTTCAAGGAATAGATAATGCAGCTCATATTGGAGGACTAATTGGTGGATCATTAATTACAATGGCATTAGGCATAGATAATAAGTCTACTGCTTTTGAAAGAGTTAATGGTTGGATTATTACAACAATATATATTGTCTTCGTTGGTTATATGGCATTTGTCTATACAGCTTAACGTAAAGATATTGTAATAAGTTCTTAGTTTTGATAAAATAAAACTATAAAATAGTGAGGTGAATAATATGTCACAAGAACAAACAACATTATTTAATTTTAATGAATTAGATGCGCAAGCAGCAAGAGAAACTTTAGAAGAAGTATATGACGCATTAGAGGAGAGAGGATATAATCCAGTTAACCAAATAGTAGGTTATCTAATTAGTGGTGACCCTGGATATATCTCTAGCTACAAAGATGCTAGAAATAAGATGCAAGAAGTAGATAGAGCAAAAATTGTAGAAATCCTACTACAAGAATTTAGAAAGAATAAATAATGAGATATTTAGGTTTAGATTTAGGTAGTAGAACATTAGGCGTCGCTAAAAGTGATGCTTTAGGTATGATTGCGTCAAGTTATACTGTAATACGTCATAATGAAGAATATGATAGACTTCTTACTGAAGTAGTGAAATTAGTTGAAGAATTAGGAATAGATGCGATTGTATTAGGATATCCAAAGAATATGAATAATACAGTTGGGCCTAAGGGAGAACTAAGTAAGGAATTTAAAGAAAAATTAGAAAAAATGATTAATATTCCAGTTTATCTACAAGATGAAAGATTGACAACAAAGAGTGCAACTGATATGTTAATAACTGGGAACGTTAGAAGAAATGATAGAAAAAAAGTAGTTGATGCCGTAGCTGCAACAATTATTTTACAATCATATTTAGATAGGAAAGGGAATTAGAATATGAAGAAAAATAGTTTTTCAATGATTGATGAAAATGGAAATGAAGTAGTATACGACGTACTATTTACTTTCGAAAATGAGGAAACTCATAAGAACTACATTGTATATACTGATAATAAAGTTGATGAAGTATCAGGAAATATAGAAGTATATGCTTCAACTTATGATCCAGAAGATGAACATAGCAAATTAGAAGCTATTGAAACTGATAAAGAATGGAAAGTAATTGAAACAATATTAGAAACATTACAAGAAGAAGTTCAAAAGAAGAATAATGAAAATAATGAGCAATAGCTCTTTATTTTTTATGGAGGTTTAAAGTGGTAGTTAGAAGAAGACCTAAGCCTTTACTTATTATAATAATATTCCTATTTTTATTAGGAATACTTCTATTAGTAATGGCTGGAATGTGTATTTC
>JAUNMV010000013.1:0-1305 GCA_030531695.1 Bacilli bacterium
TATTTCTCAGATACGCTATATAAATACAAGTAATACTTTATTTTGTATATTATGTATGTTTATAGTTGGAGTATCTATAATAGTACCGGCATTAAATAGTATTGCATCTTCTTCTTTTTCTAGAGAAGGATCATCTTTCTATTTTATGAAATATATACCAGTAAAATATGGGCTACAATGGCATGTTAAAGTTGTGACTAGTTTCTTAGTTAGTTTTATAGGTATTAATGTACTTAGTTTATTATTTTATATGTTTATAAGATTATCATTTATTAAGATTATTTATTTAATATTAATAAGTGCTTTATGTATATTATTTATTTCTTTATTAGGAGTATTAATTGATTCTATACAACCTAAATTAATATGGGATGATGAAGCTAATTCTTTAAGAGAAAATTATAATACTTTTATGGTTATGGGATTTGCTTTATTAGTGAGTGTATTCTTAATATTTGGAGTTTATTTTGGTATGGTTACTGGATTTAGTAGATTATTTAAAGGAATTGTATTAATAATGGTACTAATAGAAATGAATCTTATTGTATATAGAATATGTATTAGAAAAGTAAGTAGAAATATAATACTACAAGAGGAATTATAATTTATAAAAATAAAAAATACTTTAAAAAATAAAGATAAAGTGTTAATATATTTTACGTAATAAAAAAAGAAAATTACAAAACTTTTCTTTTTTTTATGAGTTAGATGCTATAATTTTAAGTAGTTATGAAAGAGGGATAGTATGGCTAAGAAAAAACAAGTTAAAAAAGTCAAAATAGATGAAGACTTAGTCAGAAAAGTAGATTCATTAGTAGATGAGATAGAACGTACTAATAATTTTAAAAAGATTACTGATGAAGATATTGAAGAATTAGAAAATACTTTATCTAATAAAAAGATGGATCCTGTTAAAGAGGATACTGAGGAAATAGAAATATTAGGTGATACTCAAAAAATAGAAGTAGAAAAACCTAAAAAGAAAAAGACTAAGCAAGATTTAAATAAGACTAATAAGTATGATTTTAAATTTGATGATGATAGATTAACTGAATTAGATAGTCTAGATACAAGTTTCTTAGAGGGAAGAATTAATAATGATCCTAAGAAAGCACGTAAGAAAGTAAAAAAGATTAATGATGAAAAAGGTAGTGAAATAAAAGAAAGCAGTTTTGATTTTAGTAAGTTTAAATTACCTTTAATAATTGCTAGTTTAGTTCTTTTAGCTATAATTCTAGTAGGTTTTGGTTCTTTATTACAAGTAAATAGTATTAAACAAGAGAAAGCTCGTGAAGCAGCTGAGAA
>JAUNMV010000013.1:1315-31942 GCA_030531695.1 Bacilli bacterium
CAAAGTCATTATCTATTTGTTGGGGATATTTTCACAATGGATTTTAATGCTAGTGAAAGATTAAGCGGATATCATTTAGCTGTTTCTGGTGAAACAGATTTAACTAGTACTGATTTATTAGATAATTTAAGAAAATATGTTTATAACTACAATCCTTCTAAAGTAATAATTCAAGTTGGTATAACTGATTTTATTAGATATGATAAAGAAGAAGATATTAAGACTAGTGAAAATATTAAAAGTATTATTAAAGAAATAAAGACTAATAGACCTTATGCAGAAATATATATTATGTCTATTTATCCTATAAATGATAGTGATAATGATAAGGTAGAATATAAATTAGTTAAAAATTTATATAATGAAAAAATAGAAAAAGTTAATAGTGAAATTAAAGATATTTGTAAGAATAATAGTGTTACTTATATAGATGCTCATAGTGCATTATTAGATAGTGATAAGAAGATGCTTAATATAGATTATACTAGTGATGGATTACATTTAAATGATGAAGGATATAAAGTAGTATCTAGAAAGATTACTGAAGCTATTAATAAGTAAAAAGATATATTAATTTATATCTTTTTTTGTATATTAATTTATTCTTATTCATAAGATATATTGTATTAGAAAGGATGATTAATATAGAAACATTAAAAGTAAGTAGTAAATCTAATCCAAATAGTGTAGCTGGAGCTTTAGCTAATGTATATAGAGAAAAAGGTAGTGTTGAAGTACAAGCTGTAGGTGCAGGAGCTCTTAATCAAGCAATTAAGGCAATAGCTATTGCGAGAGGTTTTTTGGCACCTACTGGAGTTAATTTAATTTGTATTCCTGCTTTTTCTGATATATCTATTGATGGAGAAGAACGTACTGCGATTAAGTTATTGATAGAAGCCAAATAAGGCTTTTTTTTTATTTGTTTTTGTGATAAATTAATTATATATAATAGGGGTGATATTATGAATCAAGATGGATTTAATAATATAGATAATACTAATGATAATGGTATAAGTGTTGGGAATAGTGGAGTAAAACCAAATCAACCTCCTGTTGGAAGCAATGATTATGGTAAGGAACAAATTATACAATGTCCTAAGTGTGGAGAAAAAATGAAGATTAGTGCCAGATGTTGTATGCATTGTGGTGAACTAAATTATTTAAATCATAAAAATGATTCTGTTAAACCTTCATTCAATTTGGGAAAGAAACTTAGACAAAGAGAAGATAAGATAGCAGCGAAGAAAGCAGCTAAATTAGCTAAAAAAGCAAAATATATTAATGGTGTTGATGTTACTAGTCAAGAAAGAGCTAAAAAGTATGTTTTCTTTAAAAGAATAACTGATTTTCTTACTATTGTTTTATTAATAGTTGCGGTTATTAACTACAAGACTATATATAGAACTTTTGAAGAATTTAGAGCTAAATATTATTTAAAACAAGTAGATATAATGATTGAACAAATAAGTGAAGAATTAAATGAATATGAATGTAATAGTACTGAAGAAGATGGTAGACTAGTATATAGTTTTTATTCTTCAGATGATTATTTTAAGACAGGAGTTTCTCTTTATACTTTTAATTATTTTACTGGTTATATTGATATAACTAAAACACCCGATGGATATAAGTATGTATTAAATATTACAGATGGTAAATATGGTTTTAAAAATTTACCTTATGAAGATATGGAGATTAAATCTATTAAGAAAGTTAGTGAGATATATCCTCCTAGTAATACTGTTTCATGTAGTTAGTACTTGCAAAAATAATTAAAATGAGTTAGAATACTACTCAAGAAGTCGATAATTAGAACTAATAATAAGTGATTTTAGCATAGAGAAATCGTGGTTGGTGGAAACGATATATAAATAACTTATTTGTCTACTCTATAGATGAGTTTAATAAACTCCGGGTTTACCGTTATATAAATTAAGTTAATTAAAGGATGGTACCGTGCTTTATGCACTCCTTAGGTATCATCCTTTTTTATTTTAGAAAGGAGAGGTATTTATGTTTGATACACATTATGACTTATTAACTATTGCGTATAATTCATATATAAAGAATGATTATTCTTATTTAGAAAAGATATCTAAATATTTTAGAGATAATAATGTTAAGGGAGTAATCGCAAATCTTTATTTTATGAGTCGAGAAGAAATGATAGATGAGTTAAGTCCTAATTATTATCAAGATTCGATTTCTGTATATGATATGTTTGTAAAGGCTAAAGAAATATTAGATACATTTCTACCAGATACAGAAATTCTTTATAGTATTGAAGGTGCTGATTATATAACTGGACCAGAAGAATTAGAAAAGTTATATGATGCAGGACTAGATTCATTAATATTATGTTGGAATACTGAGAGTAAGTATGGATCTGGTTTTAGAAGTGATAAAGGATTAACTGCCTCGGGAAAAGAATTAATAGAGAAGGCAATTGATTTAGGTATAGGAATAGATTTAAGTCATGCTAATATTAATACTTTTAATGATTTAGTCGATTTAATTAAAGAAAAACAAAATCAGGGTATAGAAGTTATTTCTTATGCCTCACATTCTAATGTAAGAAGTTTAAGTGATAGAAAGAGAAATTTAAATGATAATCAATTAGAAAGATTAAATGAAATTGGTGCGTTAATTGGAATATTCTCGAATAAGAGTTTTGTAGTAGATCCATCTATTCAAGAGGATTCTATAGATAATAGAGTTATGTATATGGATCATATAGATTATGTTAGTAAGATAGTTGGTTTTGATAGAATAGTTGTCGCAACTGATGATATGGAATTTTGTAGTGATGCAGATCCTATATATGCTACTAGAAAAATTTATAATTATGAAAATATTTATAATGATTTAAGTAGTGATTTAATAAAAAAATTTGGAATAAATAATTGTGAAAAAATAATTTATTCTAACTGTAAAGAAAAGATATTTAATAAGATAAGAGAAAATAGAAAAAAGAAAAGAGGAAAAAATTTATGATAGATATTAAATTAATAAGAGAAAATGAAGAATTAGTAAAAGAAAATATTAAAAAGAAATTTCAAGATGAAAAATTACCTTTAATTGATGAAGTAAAAGAATTAGATAAAAAGGTACGTGAAGTTCAAGTTAAAGCTGATAATATGAAAGCTGAAAAGAATAAGAAAAGTGCTGAAATTGGTAAATTAATGGCTCAAGGTAAAAAGGAAGAAGCAGAAGCTATTAAGAATGAAATTGCTCATATGGGTGATGAAGTTAAAGCTTTAGAAGAAGAACAAGTTAAATTAAATGAGAGAATTAAAGAAATAATGATGGTTATTCCACAAATTATGGATCCATCTGTACCTATTGGTGAAGATGATACTAAGAATGTGGAAGTTCAAAGATTTGGAGAAGCTAAAGTTCCAACTTATGAAGTTCCACATCATGCTGATATTATCGCAAGATTTAATGGATTAGATAAAGAAAGTGCTGGAAGAACTAGTGGTGAAGGTTTCTATTATTTAGTAGGAGATATTGCTAGACTTCATGAAGCTATGCTTGCATGTGCAAGAGATTATATGATTAATGCAGGATTTACTTATGCAATTCCTCCATTTATGATTCATAGTGATGTAGTTACTGGAGTTATGAGTTTCCCTGAAATGGAAGCTATGATGTATAAAATTGAAGGTGAAGATTTATACTTAATTGGTACTAGTGAACATAGTATGATTGGTAAGTTTAAAGGACAAATTATTGATAAAGCAGAATTACCAATTAATATGACAAGTTATTCTCCTTGTTTTAGAAAAGAAGGTGGAAGCCACGGTCTAGAAGAAAGAGGATTATATAGAGTTCATCAATTTGAAAAACAAGAAATGATCGTAATTTGTGAACCAGAAGATAGTATGGACTGGTATGAAAAAATGTGGAAATTAACTGTAGATTTATTTAGAAGTTGGGATGTACCTGTAAGACAACTTGAATGTTGTAGTGGTGACCTAGCTGATTTAAAAGTTAAGAGTTGTGATGTAGAAGCATGGAGTCCACGTCAACAAAAATTCTTTGAAGTTGGAAGCTGTAGTACATTAGGAGATGCTCAAGCAAGAAGACTTGGAATTAGAGCTAAAGGAGAAAATGGTACATATTATTTACATACATTAAATAATACTGTAGTTGCTACTCCTCGTGGATTAATCGCAGTACTAGAAAATAACTATCAAGAAGATGGTAGTGTATTAATACCTAAAGTACTTCAACCTTATATGGGTGGAAAAGAAAAAATTGAGCCAGTTAAATAATTATAAAGAACATCATTGATGTTCTTTTTCTTTGTATATTTTGTTATAATTATAATTGGAGGAGTATAGGTATGAAGAGAAACAGTAAAAAAATAATTATACTTATTTTAATACTATCTATTAGTATTGGTTTTGCATACCTATCTGCTACTTTAAATATAGCTGGATTAATAGGCTATAAAGGTAATAGTTGGAATATATATTTTGATAATGTACAAATTATTAATAATATTGAAGGTACTAATAAACCTACTATTAATAATAGTAAAGATGAAGTTAATTTTAGTGTATCTATGGGAGAACCCAGTGAACTATATGAATTTAGTATTGATGTAGTGAATGATGGAACAATAGATGCAATGATAGATGAAATTATTAAAACTGGTATTAATTCTAATAATTCTGAGTATTTAGATTATACAGTTACCTATATTAATGGAAATAATTTAACAAGGAAAGATTTATTAACTCATGGAAGTAGAGTAAGACTAGATATAAAAGTAAGTTATAAATATGAGACTACTACTTTAGCTGATGTAGGTACTAATAATTTTTCATTATCTATAAAATATATTCAAGCAAGTGACGATGCGAATCCAGTAGATAATTATTATGAAAGTGATAGTAATAATAAATTTACTTTATTTAATGCGAAAGCAAATACTCTTTCTAATTTAAAAATATATGGTGATATTAGTCAAAAACAATATCAAGGTTATCAATTACTAAAAAATGATGGTTTATCTACTCCTTTTAGTAATACTTCTTTTTGGAATAATCATAATAGTACTTCAGTTTCATCTAATGGATGGTTACATGTATCTTTAGATAATACTAATGGTACTGATACAAAGTATGCCAATTATTTTATATATTTAGCTAATGTAGATTATGAATTGGATACAGATTATACGATATATGTTGAATATAAAAATTATACAGGAACAGATGGAGCAGTAACAATTAATCAGGGTAGAGCAGTAGAACCTTTCGCATCAAGTAGTAATAGTGGACATTTAAATTTTGATTCTGATAGTACGGATAATCATGCGACAAGTACTAAGGCTGGTACATTAGTTTTCTTAGTACATACAAGAAGTTCTTTTGATGGTGTTACTCTTGCTTTAAGAGGATTCTCTAGTTGTCCTGTAGGAAGTGCTTATTCTGTAGATCTTAGAATGACTATAGTAAAAGGTAATACCAGAGATACTTTATATAGTTGGGAACCATATGTAGGTGGAGTTCCATCTCCTAATCCTAACTATCCACAGGATGTTAATGGGGTAACTGGCACAAATACTATAAAAATTAGTGGTAAAAACTTATTAAAGTTTACTGGAACAACTAAGACTACAAATGGAATTACTTATACAGTAAACGATGATGGTTCTGTTACGATTAATGGTACTAATGATACACAGTATCCTTCTATCTATAATTTTAGTACCTCTGTTCCTTTGAAAGCTAATACTAAATATTATTTTAATGGAAAAACAGTGTCTAATAATAGTTATATTGTGGAATGTAATTATAAGAATAATGGAGCTGGTGCATGGTCGGCTGGTTCTTTTACTACAGTTGAGGCGACTAATGCGAATTGTTATATATCTGTTAGAATAGGTAAAACTGTAGATAATGTAGTAATAGAAAAAGAACATTTCTTTTTAGAAGAAAATGATCATTTTACTGGATATGAGGATTATAAAGAAAAAACTATTACTCTTAATTTAGGTAATTTAAATGTATATAAAATAGATGATTATAAAGATTATATTTATAATAAAGATAGTGAGTGGTATGTACATAGAAATATTGGTGTATATGATATGAGTATTCCAACAAGTTGGTATAGATCTAGTACGAATAGTTTAGAGAGATATGCTTTTGTTAATCCGTTTGTTCCAGATTATTATCCAAGGTATAAATTGTATAGTACTCATTTTCTATATAACTCTAGTTTGAGTAATAAAACTGGTTATGTTGGGTTTGTTAGTGATTCAACTAATAACAATTTATATTTTGATTTTGCTGCTTATAATACTTCAACTACTGAAGACTTTAAGAACTGGTGTGTTGCTAATAATCCAAAAATATATTTTAGATTGAACACTCCTTATGATGAAAAAATAACTGATACTAATTTAATTAATCAGTTAGATAGTTTATTAAATAATAATTTATACGATGGTACTAATTTTATTACTGTTAGTAGTAGTGGTTTAGTACCTGTTATAGAATTTGATTATGTACATGAATAGAAATTTATTATATAATTAGATTATATTAGGAGGATACTTATGGTTAAAGTTGATTATATAAGTACTAAGGATATTAATAAAGTAGCTAAAATACATAGTAGTAAAAAGTATTTTAATTGGATAATGAAAATAATTGATAATGAATATAGATTTTATCCTCCTCTAGTAATAGAAGAAGATGAAGATGAATTATTTGATGATTTCGAATTTGATACTACAGATGAAGATATTACTGAATTAGATACTGTATTAGTTGAGAAAAAAGAAGAGAAGGCTCCTATGTTTGGAGAATTATGGACTAATACAGCTAAGTTTTTTACTGAAGATAGATTCAATTTTGTAGGAGTACTTGATTCTAAAATGGATAAAAAAATGTATTCTATAAAAAAGGGAATGTGTACTAATGCAAGAATAGAACAATATAAAGAAAAAAATATTAAAATTAGTAGATGTGGTTGTGCTAAAATTAATAAGAATAAATTTATTGATACTAGTAGTACTACTGATACATATAAATTATATAGAGTTAAACAATATAGTAATTGTTTAGCTAAGATTGATAAATATAAAGAAGAAGATATTCAAGAACAATTAAGAAATTTAAGTGAAGTTGTTAGTGAAAAAGTTACAGCTAAAATGAAAGATTTATTTAAGAAAAAATACGATGAAATTGAATTGTTATCTTTTGATGAAGATTATGCATAAGTAAGAATTTATTTCTTACTTTTTTCTTTTATAAGTATTTAAAATTAATGTATTTTTTAGTATAATTATATTATATGTAAAAATAGGTAAAGATAAGGAAGTGGCGTAATGAAAAAGCAATTCTACTTTGGAGCTGTTGCAATACTAATAGTTTTTAGTTTTACTATGTTTTTTCTTACTCGTTTTAATCAATCAACAATTATAACTAGAGATGGATTCTTTGTTTCTGGTGAAGAAGTTGATGAAGTTTTATTAAGTACAAATAAAGTAGCTAAAACAGAAAGTGTTAAATTAGAGAAAGTTTCTAGAAATGATACTTTCTATGTTAATGCTGGAAAAGTTTATGTTGGTGAAGAGGAAAAGACTTCCGTTAATATTATTTATCCTATGTTTATTAATAATGGTTTAGGTATAGTTAATATGGATGATAACTCTAAATTAATTAACCATAAATTTGAGTTTTTTGATACATATGAAAACTTTACTTTAACTGGTGGTAAGTTATATAACTTTGGTGATTTTGAACAAGCTGATTATGAGCATTATATCTTACTAGAAAATGCTAATCATACATACGTTAATATATTAGAGACTACAATAACTACAGATAATGGTAAGTATACTTTACCTATTAATAGTATTATTAATTTTAATTTAGAATATTTAAATTATTATTACTATAATACTGAAGGTAAACTGGTATATAAAATTATAGATGGTATTTCTTATGAAGATATTATTTCTTTTGATAATTATAGTTATTCATATGAGAAATTACTTAGATCTTTAGGTAAAATTCAAGATAGTAAAGATTATAATCCAGATAAGGAAGAAGAAGAGTATATTATAGTTGCTGGTGAAGGTGATGGATCCGGTAATGGTTATGGATATGGCGATGGAGAAGGATATGGTAGTGGATCTGGTACTCCGGGAGAATGGAAATATGTAGCTCCTAAAGTTACAGTTACTGATTTTACTCCAAATGTTTATTCAGTTAAAGCTAGACTTACTATTTCAGATCCTGCAAGAGTAATTGCTGGTGGAATTAACTTCCAATTCTTTGCTGGTGATGGAGATAAAGTTTATTTAAGAAAAACTTTTGTAAGTGGAGGTAATATCGAAGTAATCGGATTAGTTCCAAATACTAAGTTTAAGATAGTTGGATCTTATAAGTATTTTAATGAAGAAAGTAAAAAAATGGAGATGACTTTCTTTGAACAAGAATTAACTACTTTAGGAGTAGAGAATCTTGAACCTATTACATTAGGATTTAATAATGGTACTATATATCCTACTAAAATAGAATTAGATGATTTAAGAGTTACATCTGATATTAAGAGTGAAACTCTAAAGGGTGTTAATAAAGCTGTTATTTATATTGACGGAGATCAATATAGTATTCCTACAGGTGCATTAAATGAAATGTTAGCTGGTAGAAGTACTAAGTATTCTTCTCCACCTAAGATTACTTCAGATAAAGTTGTTGATTATAAGATAGTATTCTTAGATGCATATAATAATGAAATGAAGTTGGTTAATAATACTGGTACTACTAGAACAAGTAAGAATTTGCCAACGGCTACAATTAAGATATTAAGTGCTGCGGTTAACTCGGTATCATTTAATGTTACTACTAAGAATCCTGATGATGTTAATGTATTAAATTATAGATATATTATTTATGATATTAATGGAATAATAATTGATGAACAAAATATGGATTTTAGTAAAACTACTAATACAGTTACTTTAAGTAGTTTGGATCCTAATGGTACTTATTCGGTACAAATAGTTGGAGACTATGATATAGAAAATGGTTTAGGTACAATGAGAAATCAAGTTTTAGGAGAAGGTAAGTTTACTACTTCATCTCTTGCAAGTTTAGGTTTCTTTAGAATAAATGCAACTACTCCTGAAATAGGTAGTGATTATGTTACTATTAGTTCTGCTTTAGATGTAAATAACGTTAATCCTGTATTAACTGAATTATTAACAGAATTAACTATTACTGTTACTGATGAAAATGATGAAGTAGTTAAATCACATACTTATAGAGGTGATGAATTACTTCCAATTAAAGCAGGTACTCCTTTCTTACTTGATATAGATGGATTAAGTTCTGTACAAACATATAATCTTACTTATACATCTACAGTTAAACAAGGTAGTGTAGTAGAACCTGTTACAGTACTTTGTAGTTTAAAGAACTTTAAAACATATAAGAGAGCAGCTGAGGTACAAATACAAAATGAATTTGTTACTTCTAGTATGATTGACTTTGATGTTAGAGTTGTTGACTTAGATGGAGCTGTTGAATCTGGACGTGTTCTTTTAACTATTAAAAATTCTCATGGTACTTTAATTGGAAAAGAATACTTAGATTTAAATGCTGATTATGTTCAATTATCATACAATAAGTTAGAGGCAAATGATACTTATGTATTTACTTATACAGCTGAGGAATATAATGTTGGTTATGCTAATAATACTTATGAAGGTGACAAAATCTTACTTAGAAAAGAAATTGTTACTGAAGATGGTATTAGTGGAAAAATAGAATTATTACAATTACTTAGAAATATAACTGGTAAGAACTTATTTAATATTCAAGATTATGATAGAATTCGTAAAGAAGGTAATATCGGTTATAAAGAATATGATATTAAAAATAATACTGTTATGTTTGGTGCTAAGAATGGTTATGTTAATTTTTCTTACTTTATACCAGAAACATATTTCTCTCCAGTTGTTGTTACTTTTAAAGCTAAATATACTCCTGATACTCCTAACAAAGCTGATGTTTATATAAGCAAAGGAGTTGGACAAACATTAAGCTTTAAACTTGAAAACTTAAAACAAAATGAGTGGACTGAGTATACATTTAGTTTCTATACTAATACAAATTATATAGGTTTCTTAATAAATGAGACAGCTAATCAAAATAGAAAGACAACAGTGTTATTTAAGGATATTCAAATTATTAATGGAAATACTTATGGATTAGATGATAGCAATATATCTGTTCATAGTTCTAATGTTGAATTTGCTAATACTAGTATGAGCGATGGTTCTAGTCCTATGCCTACACATGATGGTACTGGTACTATGATTGGAAATACTGGTAATGGTTATGCTAAATTTACAAATACTGATACTAATGAGACTTATACTTTCTCTTATACAGGTGGTTCACAAACTTTTACTGCACCTAAGTCTGCAACCTATAAAATAGAGGCTTGGGGTGCTCAAGGTGGTTCATATAATGCTACTTATCAAGGTGGTAATGGTGGTTATACATCTGGTTATTTATATCTATCTGTTGGAGATAAGTTGTATGTATTTGTAGGTGGACAAGGTGGTTCTAAAAATCAAGTTACTAATGTTGGAGGCTATAACGGTGGAGGTTATAGTGGAAACAATGGTGGAGGTCGAAGTATGGGTGGCGGAGGAGCTACTGATATTCGATTGGTTAATAATAGTAATTGGAAAAATCAAGAATCATTAGATTCAAGAATTATGATTGCTGCCGGTGGTGGAGGATCAGTTTATTCTGGTTCATACACTATCTTCCCTGGTGTTGGTGGAGGATTACAAGGCGGAACAGGTAAGGGCTCTTATAATGATGCTGATGCTTTAGGTGGATCTCAAATAGTTGGTGGTCAAGTTAATAGTACTGCTAAATGGGGATCATATGGTTATGCTACTCAATCAAACGTCTCTGGTTGGGGAGGCGGTGGTGGCGGTGGCTACTACGGTGGAGCTATGGGAAATGGTAAACCTGGTGGTGGAGGATCTTCATATATTTCAGGTTATGCTGGTTGTATTTCAAGAAATAATTTAGCTGCGCTTTCTTATAGTTCATATGAAGAAAGTAATCAGTATAGTGGTACTTTTAATGTTAGTATTCAAGATGCTAGAAATGAGTTGGTTACAAAAGATTGGTACATTCGTATATATAGAAAAGGTGTATATGTTACTGAATATCAATATGACTTAGAAGAAGATTTCATGGAGAATGTTCAAAAGACTTATTCATTTGATAAATATATTAGTTATAGAGTTGTACTTGCTGTAAAAGTAAGAGATAGATATTATGAATTAGATGCAGTTGAGTTTGGTACTGATTCTGAAATTAGAGGTATTAAAACTCCAGATGATTTATTTGGAATGCATACTAATGGTAAATATATTGTTTTAAATGATTTAGATATTTCTAGTATGAATAGAGGTATTGGAAACTACTTCTATGGTGAAGTTGATTTTCAAGGATATCATTTAAAAAAGAATGTCTTAAGTACATCATCTAGAATATTTGAACAATTTAGATCTAGTGCAGTTCTAAAGAATATTGTAGTTGATTATTATCTAGATAATACTTCAAGTAGAACATGGTGGTATGGTTTAATAACTTATAACTATGGTACTGTTGATAATATTATGATTAATGTACATGAATCTACTAATAACCCTAACTACATATTTACATTATGTGCTTATGCAAATTATGGTACTATTCAAAACTTTGTAATTCATGCGGAAGCTCCGATGTCTGCAGTAGCTGGTGCTGGTATGCTTACATGGTCTAATCAAGGTATTATGAGAAATGGTTATGTCTATGGTGAAAATATTCAAGCATATCATGAAAATGTTAATACAAGAACACGTAAAGATATTGGTTCTTTAACTGGTGAGACTACAAATAACTCAAGAATTGAAGCTGTATTCTCATTAATTAGTGTTGAGAAGAATAATAACTTAGGTACTGGTGAAAGAGAAAGCGTTGTTGGTAACATTGTTGGTTACTCTGGAGCTGGTTACTTTGGTAATTCATATTCTGTTGAAATGCCTGATGCAACTAATACTAATATTCTTACTCAGGATCCTAATATTGGTAAAGTTGGAGGTATGAGATCATCTAGACTTTACTATGTATCTGATAAAACTTATGGTGGTACTTACTCAGATAAAGTATCTAAACTTGCTTTATATGATAAGACTTTCCAAAATCAGACACTTAATATTTATAATGGTTTTGAAGTAGATAGTTTGGTTACTTTAGGTTACTTCCCACAAGTTAAATTAAATGATTGTATGCCTAAACAAGATTGGATTGAACTTCCAAAAGTTAGTGAAACAGATTTAATTGATGTTACTTCAGTTGAAGAAATAGAAAATAATGCAGATAATGCTACTGTTATACTTCATATTAATAATCCTTCTGCTGAAGAGATTACTAAAGTTACAATTGGTAATATTAATAAGGTAGAAATATTAAATCAAGTAAATTCATTTGGTAAGACATTACTTACAATTAAATTAAGTGAGCCTATGGCTTACAAATCTAAATATTATCTTGATACTTTATGGATTAAACCAGCATATGGTTCTTTATATACAAAGATGTATAACAAGAATGAAAGAGCTATAAATGTTGATTTATATTATCCAATTAAAGATTTAAATGATTGGAAAGTAATGGTATCTAATCCATCTCAAAATTATGCTTTAATGAATGATCTTAACTTCTTTAATTCATCTATATCTCAATATGTTGTTACTGGTACATTTAATTCTAAGTTTGATGGTAGAGGTCATACAATTAGAAATATTACAATTCCTTCAAGTAATGGTTTATGGAATACTGTTACTGGTACTATTAAGAATTTAAATGTAGAAAATTATACTAAGACAACTAAAAATGCGTATGGTGGATTAGTTTATTCAGCATCAAGTAATGCTACATTTGATAATATTCATATGAAGAAAGTAAGAGTTCATGCTAGAGAACGTCTTGGTGGTATAGTTGGATATGGTTCATCTATTACAATTAGAAACTGTTCTGTAACTGATTTTAAACCATTATTATATTATGATGACAATGGTGTAGCTATTGAAGATAAGACATATGAATTTGATAATATTTATGTTGGTGCGCTTGCTGGTTATACTTATCTTTCATTCGTTGAAAATTCATTTGCTCAAGATGTTGATATTGAAATAGATGATGCTTTATCTACATTTGGTGTAGGTGGATTAGTAGGTAGAATGGAAATTGGTACATTAAATAATTCTTATGCTGTTGGTAAGATATCATGTAACTCTGTTAACGTTGGAGGTTTAGTTGGATGGAGTTCAGCTGAAATAAAGAATGTTTGGAGCTATGTAGATGTTACTACTGAAATGGATTATGTTGGTGGTATAGTTGGTAAGGATGATAGTACTAAAGTTTATAACTCACTAGTATTTGGTGCAGTTTACTCATCATTCGTTTCTAACTTAGGAAACAACGTACATAGAACTACTGGTAACTCGTTACCTACAGTTCAATCTAACTATGCTTGGGATAAACAAAAATATTATGGTTTAGTTACTGGTGAATCTTCTTCAGAAGTGTTGTTATCAACTGATCAATTAGAGGAAGAGACAACATATGAAGATATGATAGGATTTGAACCAACGGCGTTTGATTTCTCTCAAATAGAAGATGATATTGTTCCTAAATTAAAGAATATGGATACAGGAGAAGTATTTGAAAATCAAAAGGATGTTAAACTTGAAACAGAACTATTCGATGTTTTATCTATTCAAATTGAAAAGACTTCTCAAGAAGCGGATATTCGTTTAGTGCTTGAAAATCCTGAACAATATGAAATAACTAAAGTATCATTTAATTATTTAAATGTAACTCGTACAAGATTTGCACTAGATCCTGCATCTGGTACAACTATAGTAGATGTACATGTTACACCTGAGAGATATTATGATAGTTACATATTAAATCAAATTAAATACATTGATAATAATGATGTTGAAGGTCCTTATGATAAAGTAGTAAGAATAGACTTACAATTCTTTAGGACTCTAGATAGATATGAAATCTGGCAACAGATAAGTAAGAAATATCCAGAAAATTACTTATTAACTGCAGATATTGACTTTAGAGATCCGAGTGATCCTACTAAGATGAGACCTAATATTAATACAGATGTTATCTTTGGTAGACTTGAAGGACAAATTAATCCTTCTGGTGAAAATTATAAATTGATGTATTATAAACGAGAAAATATTACTACTGCTAAGACTGGATTTATTAAGAAAGTAACTACTACAATTAAGAATGTTACATTTGATCATATAACTTTAACTTCTACAAAGAGTTTGAATTATATTAATGTAATTTACTTAAATTATGCAGATATTGAAAATGTTGAATTTAATAATATAACGATTAATGCATCTAAGTGTAGTTATCTGGCACCTATTGGATATCATAGAGGTGAAAACTTAATCAATATAAGAATTAATGGTAATAATATTACGGGTACTAGTTATTTAGGTGGACTTGTATCTTACATGTATAATACAAGTACTCAAGATATTACGGCACATGATATTACTATTTATGGTACTGGTAGTTATATTGGAGGTATTTTAGCAACTAAACCTTATAGAACTGGTTATAACTCTTATAGATATTATGGTTATAACATGGATATAACAGGTAAATCATATGTAGGTGGTTTATTTGGACAAGGAGGTGCTTATACTTCTGGAATATATGATTCTACAATTAAAGGTATAAATGGTGGAGATTATGTTGGTGGTATAGCAGGATATGATAACTATGAAAAAGATATGGATCATATCGTAAGTAACTGTACTATAACGGCTGCATCTAACTATGTAGGAGGTTTACATGGTAGGTCGTTATCATTTGAAAAAGGTTTAGTTACTGGTACAACGATTACTCAGACTCGTACTGATAGGAATTACGTAGGTGGAGCAGTTGGATTCCAGGATGGTTATACACATACATCTACGAACGTTGTTGATACAACTATTACTAATGCTGGTAATTATACTGGTGGTCTTACTGGAAGACTTAATAGTTCTCCTACATTACAATATTCATTTGTTAATAATGTTACAATTAACGGTAATAGTTATGTAGGTGGAGCAGTTGGTTATGGTAATACCTCAAGACTTTACTATACAGTAGTTAATGCTAATATTACTGGTAGTGGTACTTATGTAGGTGGAGTATTTGGATATATTGCTTCTATCCACCCAACTGATAACTCATATTCAGCAATTGTTTATGAATGTTTAGTTGCCAATACAGTTGTAACTGGAGCTAATAACGTTGGAGGATTTGTTGGTAAGACAAATAACTCACAATTAACTCCTGCTAAGTTCTATAATATAGTAATAGTAGCTAATGTAACTGCTACTCAAACTCAAGATCCTTATGTAGGTGCCATGAATGGTGATGATAATAAACTATATAGTGGTACACCATTAACTACATTTAGATTCTATAGAACTAATAAAGTTAATAATAAAACACTAATTTCTAATAGACCTAGCAATATATCATCTGATTACTTAGTAACAAGTACTAACTTGAATACACAATCATTCTATACAGGATTTGGATTTAATACTAATAGATGGGATTATACAAATATAGCTACTTATTTCCCTCGTGTTAAACAAGCTTCTGGTGGATCTGTTAGAGCAGAACAAAAACAACTTGTTACTCCTAAGAGTAATGGTAACGTAGTATATGCTAGAATGATTACTAAGGCTGCTCCTGTTGGACATGAATTACCTGTTGCTACAGTATATAGTAGTGGAATTAATACAGTTAACTTAGAATTTGATAAGACAGATGAGTATTCTTATTATGAAGTATATGATAATGATACTAAAGTATTTGAAAGTGATATTAATAAACGTTGCTTTACAATTAATTATGATTATCAAACTAAGTTAAAAGTTATTGTTAGAGATGGTAGAAATTCTAAAGAATATGTATTTAATGCAGGTAACTTAAGAAATCTATCAAGTACATATTTAAAGAAATATGCTTATATTTATAAAGGTAAATTATTAGGTAATATAGGTACAATTCAACCTAAAGGTAAATTTATTCATATTTATAAGAATTTAGCTTTAACTGATGAAATGGAAGTTTATGATATTACTACTAGAGAATTATCTAAAGATAGTTATAAATTTATGATTTCATTACGTGAAGAAGTTACTCCTTTATATAAATTTGAATATCAAGATACAAATATTGATACTTATTATAATTATTCAGTAGTTCATAAAGGTGGAGATGAGATTATTTATGATAATCAGATTCTTGTTAAGAATGGAGCTATTGAAATAATTGATTCAGACTTAGAAAGTTATCATAATATGGTAATACTTGATAATTATTCTAAAGATAATTATGTTACTGTATTAGGTAAAGATGGTTCTATTTATAACTTGAAGTCTGAAATTAAGATGCCAGCTAATTTATCTAATAGAGAAGTATATTCTATGAGTAATAATATTGAAAGTACAAGTAGTGCTGTAATTGTTACTTATAAGACTGGTAAAGTTGTAGTATTTGATTATCGTAGTGGTGAAGAGATAAAAGTAGAAAAACCTACTGAAGATATTTCAATATTTGAATACTTTGGTCAAAACTTCTCAACTGGTGGAGGTACATTAATTACTAATAGTACTAAAGATTATCAAAATGCTTTAAATTTAAAAGATTTATTAAATAATAAGCCAATAGAGAAGAATTCTGAAGGTAAATATAAAGTAAGTGAAGATATTATTGAAGGTGATGGTAAAACTCCTAATATTAATAAATATACTAATAATTATGTAACTTACTATAATCCAGTAAGAGATAATTATGATGTTATTGACGTAGGAAGTCTATTAGATAATAAAGATTATTCTATTACTAAGACTGAAGATATTATTACTGAAAATAATAAAATTTATACTTCAAATGCTTTGATTGAATACTATATGAAAGAATCTATATTTGACAAAGTATTTAAGAATGTTAATGGACTATATATCTTCGCAGTATTATTTGCAGGATTATTAGTTGCGTTAGGTATTGGAGTTAGAAATACTAAGCTATTAAAAGCAGTAGAGGAGGTAAATAATGGCAAGAACTAAATTAAGTAAGAGAGGAATAATATTTATAGCTTTATCAATAATTGTGGTTGTAGTACTTGTTCTAGTAGGAATGTATGTTCTTACTGGAGCAAGTTCTAAATCACCTACAGATTTAACATTGGAGTTTATGAATAAGTATAAGAATGCAACTACTGAAGTAATGAGTCAAGTTAAATATCCTTATAATGATACTTTAGATAAGACTCAAATGAATACTTATAGAGACTTAATTAGAAGTCAATATAGATCTATGACTTATTCAATATCTGATGAAATTGTAGGAGAAGTAGATGCAATTATTAAAGTAGACTTTGATGTATATGATTATGCATCTAGTTATGATAAAGCTACTAGTTATTTAAGTTTATATGGAAAAGATATGAGTTTAGAAAAACAAGTAAATTATAAACTTAAAGAGATGTCTGAAACTAAAGAAAAAGTTACATATTCTATCGAATTTAAATATTATAAATTAGATGGAGTTTGGTATATGACTGATGTAACTTCTGCCGATTTATCTAAACTTACTGGAACTTTTTAAGAGAGAGAAATCTCTCTTTTTCTATGCATTTATTAATGATATAATAAGAATGGATAGGATGTGATAATATTTGTGGAAGTATTAGATAATAAATGTCCTTCTTGCGGTAGTAAGATTGATTTTAATCCAGTAAACCAAATGTGGGATTGTAAATACTGTGGTAGTAAGTATTCTTTAGATGATATGAAGAAATATGAGAATGCTAGTAATACTAAGAATAATAGTGTTGATTCTAATTCTTTTAGTGGTATGACTAATTATCATTGTAAGAATTGTGGAGCTGAAATAATTGCTGATGATACTGTTACTGCTACTAGTTGTATATATTGTGGAAGTACTGCAATATTAAAAGAGAAGATAGATAGTGGTAGAGCACCTGATTTAATCATTCCTTTTAAGAAGACTAAGGAAGAAGCTCTTTCTACTTTTTCTAATTTCACTAAAGGTAAACCTCTTATGCCTAAGAAGTTTAAAGACTTAAAGAATATTGAAAAGATAAGTGGTGTATATATACCTTTTTGGGCATATGATATTACGGGTGATGGAAGTATTACTTTTGATTGTAGTGATGTATCTACATGGAGTGATTCTAATTATAGATATACTAAGACTAGTAAATATGAAACTATAGTAGATGGTCATTATGATTATGATAAAGTATTAGCTGATGGATCTAGTAGATTTAGTGATGATTTAATGGATTCAATAGAACCATTTAATTTTAATGAATTAAAAGAATATAATCATGCTTATTTATCAGGTTTTTTAGCAGAAAAATATAATATAGATGAAGAAACATCTTATAAAAGAGCAGGTAGTAGAAGTCTTAATACTTGTATTCAACTTGCGGATAGAGAGATACATCATGATAATTCTTCTGTTAGTAAGAAAAATATTAAACTAGTTAAGAAGAATTCTTACTATATAATGTTACCTGTTTATATGGTTAATATAAAATATAAAGATAAGATATATACTTTTGCGATGAATGGACAAACTGGAAAGATGGTAGGAAATATTCCTATAGGAGTATTAGAAACTATTATTATGGGATTAATAATATTTACTGTTACTTTTCTTATAGGTATAGGAATATCATTACTTATATAGGTGAAGTATTATGAAGAGATTATTAATTATACTTATATTATTTATAAGTTTATTTGGAATTAATGTTAATGCTAGTACTAAGACATATGATAGAACAGAAGATAATTTATTAGTACCAGATTATGTAGAAGTAAATGAAAAAAATAAAAGTAATATCTTATTAACACCTGCAGTTGATGCTAATGAAAAGATTTATGATTTTGCAGATATATTTACTAATAATGAAGAAAAGATGTTATATACTCAAGTATCTACTTTTATAAAATATACTAATTTAGATTTAGCTATAGTTACAATTAGTTATAATAATAAGCATAATACTCCTATGTATGCAGATGATTTTTATGATTATAATGAATTTGGTATAGGAGATAAAAGAAGTGGTTTATTATTACTAATTGATAATGATACTAAGAGGTTATATGTAACTACTACAGGAGAAGCTATAAATATATATACAGATGAGAGAATTAATACTATTCTTAATAGTGTATTTGAATATTATAGTAGTAATGAGTATTATAAAGGTAGTTCTATATTTATTAATTATGTATTATCATACTCTAAAGTATCTCCAGGTAAAGATTCTGGTTATGTAATAAGTGATACTGGAGAAATAACAAAAAGTAGAAAAGGTATACTTGTAGCAGGAATATTTGCTATAATAGTTACAGTGATATCTTTATTAGTTATGGCTAGTAAAAATAAAAAAGCTAGAGTTGCTTATACATCGTATGAGTATTTAAGAAAAGATACACTAAGTACTAAGATTGTAGCTGATAACTTTTTAGGTTCTTCAGTTACTAAAGAGAAGATAGATAACGGCAGTTCTAATAGACGTAGTTAGTATAATAGTGGGGAATTATTTCTACTTACATTATGTAGTAATATTTAGGATGACGTTTCTAGATAAAAATAAGAAAGAAGGTTTTTTATGGGATTAATTAAAGCTGCTGTAGATGCAGTAAGTAGTACTCTACATGACCAATGGAAAGAGTACATAAGATGTGAGGACTTAGGACAAGATATTCTAATGAAGAGAGTATCTACTAAGAATGGAGTTATTTCTCAAAACAGTTTGATTCAAGTAGCTCCTGGACAAGTAGCTGTAATTGTACAAAGTGGTAAAGTAATCGATGCTACTGCTGAAGATGGACCATATACTTTTGATCAATCAACTGCACCATCATTCTTTGCTGGACAATTTGGTGAAGTATTTAAAGAAATGTGGTCTCGTTTCACATTTGGTGGAGCAACAGGTCAAGAACAAGCTGTATTCTTCATTAATGCAAAAGACATTATGAATAATAACTTTGGAACACCTGCACCAGTTCCATTCCAAGATTGGTCTCATCCAATTCCAAATCAAATGACTGGGGAAGTTACTCCTTTAAGAGTATCAGTTAAATGTTTTGGTAAATATACTTTCAAAGTATCTGATCCTGCTTTATTCATGAGTAAAGTAGCTGGTACTGCAGAAGAGTATAGAAAAGATGATATCGTAGAACAAATGAGAGCTGAAGTTGTTGGTTCATTCCAAAACGTATTAAATGAATTAGGAAATAGTGAACATAAAACTCCAGTATTAGAATTACCTAGTACTACAGATGAAATCAAATCTATTATGGAACAAAAAGTATTTGATCAACCTGTAAGAGAAAGAGGATTAAGTATCGTTGGATTCGTTGTTGAATCAGTAACATTAGATGATGAATCTAATAAGAAAATTGATGAATACGAATTATCTTCTAACGGATACATGCAAAAAGGTAAAATTGTTGGAAGCTTTGGAGATGCTGTTAAAGATGCTGCTAATAACGAAGGTGGAGCAATGAATGGTTTCATTGGAGTTGGAATGGCTAATATGGCATCAGGTGGAATGTTCGGAGGAACAGTTAATAGTGTTATGAATGAACAACCACAACAAGCTGCACCACAAGGACAACAAGGTGGAGCGTTCTGCGGTAACTGTGGAAAACCAACAAATGGTGGAAATTTCTGTACAAACTGTGGAAATAAATTAAATTAATAAATAAAAAAGTTATCTCTTTCTAGATAACTTTTTTTGTTTTAGCATAACCTTTTTCAGTTTCTTTTATTTCTATTACGTTTTGCATGGTATCCATTATCATTTGGACGCTTTTTTTTCCGCTAGTTGAATATTTTTCTTGATAAGCTTGTAAATTCTCTTGAAGTGTATCTTTATTAAGTAAATATAAACTAGCTTTAAGTAATTGGAAATTAATTGCAATTCTTGCATTATTTTCTCTATTAGCAATTTGTTCATTTCTTATTAAACTACAATGCATAGCTTGTTCATTAATAGCAGATGTAATAAAATCATTATAAATTTCATTAACATATTCTTCTTCGAATCCTGCTTCTAAACATTCATCTTTCTTAGTTATAGATAAATTATTATTCCAATATTTTTCTTCTATTAATTTATCTACAAATAGGTTTCTATTAATTTCACTTATAGCTCTATTAGCAATACTTAATGAATCAGTGTTCTCTGCTAATTCTTTTAAGAATCTAATAGTAGAAGTTTGGTAATCTATTACAGCTGCATGCTTAATTACAGCGTTGTTTTCTTTTCTTCTTTTATAATTATCTTTTTTCTCTTTAGATTGTGTAGGAGTACCTCTAAAATGTTTAATTAAGTAACTTTCAAATCTACTTAAAATTAAATCATTAGTATATAATCTATCATTATTAGTAAGTTCTATATATTCATTAAACATTTTTTGTAAATTAGGATCTTTTAGTTCTAATTTAAATTCATCTAATAGAGATTCATTTAATAAGTTTACAAAATCTTGATGTATTTCTTTAGAATTGCTTTCTTTAATATTAAGCTTTTCTAATAAATAATTTTCTTTTGTTATTTCAACTCTTAATTCTTTTTCAAGTGACTCTTTATTCTTTAAGCTCATATTATCATAAATATATTTTATGTTTTTACCTATCTTTATGATTTCTCTGATTAGTCTTTCTTTTTTATCTTTTTGACCGAACATATATAAGCCCCCTTTTTAAGTTTAAATGACCCCTTTTCATTTAAGCTTGCTATATTATACCATATTTTTTGAATTTTGTATAGTTTTTTTTACTATATCCCATAATACCTATAGGAGATGGTCTATTTGACAAGAGCAAATTATAAGTGTATAATTGATAACTGTCACGTATATAAAGAGGTGTTTATGATGTTTTATAGTGATAGAGAGATGCTTAATGCATGCAGCGAGGAACCGTCCCTGATTTTTACCTTAATTAAACAAGGGGAATTTGAGACAATTGAGCAACTAATCGAAAAGAATAAAATCAACGTTAATCTATGTGACAGTGTGGGTAACGATGTGGTTACGAGACTATTAAAAGCTAAACAATACGATTTAGTTTTAATATTAATGAAGAAAAGAAACTGGGATGTTAATCACCAAAATGTTGAAGGAAATACATTTGGTCATATCTTAGCTCAAGATAATTCAGTTTCAGCTTTTAAAGTTGTAGAACAATTAACTAAGAAAGCAAACTTCATACCTAATATTAAAAATAATAAGGGAGAAACTATCTTAGATAAAGCTATTAGTAATAATTATTTAAGTACTGCATTTAAATTATTAGAAGATAGAAGATTAAATGATATAGATATTAATCTATTTCAAAAGTTATTTAATGTATGTATAAAGAATACTTACTATGGTAAATATTCTAAATTAAATAACTTAGAAGTAATAGTAACTAATCTAGATAAAAAAGAGTTAGCTCCTGGAATGAAAGATTTAATTAATAAAATTAAGGATAATATGACAATTATTAGAGAAGAACTAATGAATAATAAATCAAGTTCATTAGAGACTCTAATTACGTCTTCGTTAAATACAGCATGCGCATAACAAGATAGACACAAGTTTATCTTGTTTTATTTTTGTATTTATTGTAATATATAAGCAGTTTGAAAGGGGAATAGTACAATGAGATTACCTGATTTTAAAGAAGCAAGAACAAGAGATATAAGAGATTATAAAACAGTAGAATTTAAAGTAGAGGATTCTATCAAAGATAAATATAAAGGTATGACTTTTCATGTAAAGACTTATGGATGTCAAATGAATGAACATGATTCTGAAAATATTAAAGCTTTACTTAAGACTATAGGATTTACTGAAGAAGAAAATTATGAAAAAGCAGACTTAGTATTACTTAATACTTGTAGTATTAGAGAGAATGCTCATAATAAAGCTTTTGGTATGTTAGGTAGATTAAAACACTTAAAAGAAGAAAGACCTGAATTATTAATCGGACTATGTGGTTGTATGGCTCAAGAAGTTAGTGTTGTTGAAGAAATACTTAAAGATTATAAGTTTGTTAATTTTGTATTTGGTACTCATAATATGCATGAATTACCAAATATAATAGATAAGGCAATAGTTGAAAATAAACAACAAATAGAAGTACTAAGTAGAGAAAGTGATTTAGTAGAAGGTCTACCTGTAGTTAGAGCTAATAATTATAAAGCCTATGTTAATATTATTTATGGTTGTAATAAATTTTGTACTTATTGTATAGTTCCTTATACTAGAGGAAGAGAAAGAAGTAGAAAAAAAGAAGATATCTTAAAAGAAGTAGAAGAATTAGTTAGAGATGGTTATAAAGAAGTAACTTTATTAGGACAAAACGTTAATGCTTATGGTAAAGATTTATATGATGATTATAATCTAGCTAATTTACTTGAAGATGTAGCAAAAACAAATATTCCTCGTATTAGATTTACTACATCACACCCTTGGGATTTTACAGATGAAATGATAGAAGTAATAGCAAAATATCCTAATATTATGTCTCATGTACATTTACCCGTACAAAGTGGATCTAGTAAAGTATTAAAACTTATGGGTAGAAGATATACTAGAGAAAGTTATTTAGAGTTATTTGATAAGATGAAAAAGACTATTCCTGGAGTAGCTATAAGTACTGATATAATTGTAGGTTTTCCTGGAGAAGATGAAGAAGACTTTAAAGAAACTTTATCTTTAGTAGAGTATTGTAAATATGATAATGCATTTACTTTTATCTTTAGTACACGTAAAGGTACTCCTGCAGAAAAGTTAGAAGATAATACTCCTTTAAAAGAAAAAGAAGATAGACTACAAAGATTAAATGAAGTAGTTAATAAATATTTCTTAGAAAATAATAAGAAATTAGAAGGGGAAGTATTACCAGTATTAGTAGAAGGTATATCTAGTAAAAAGGGAATGTATTATGGATATTCTGAGACTAATAAGTTAATTAATTTCTCATCTAATAAAGATTTAGAAATAGGAAGTATAGTTCCTGTTAAGATAACTGCATCTAAGACATGGAGTTTAGATGGTGAATTAGATGGATAAGGCACTAGAAGATGTAATTAATTGTATTAAGAATAGTCCAGAATATTTAGAATGTATAGATTTAAAGAAGAAGATGGATAATAATACTGAAATAACTTCTTTAGTTAAAGACATTAAATTATTACAAAAAAAATTACTTAGAACAGATAGTATAGAAATACAAGAAGAATTAGATAATAAGATTAATAGATTAAATGAAATACCAATATATTCTATATATAATCAAAAATTAAATGTAATTAATGAAAAGATTAGTTATGTTAATGATGAATTAAATGATTATTTCTATAATTTATTAAATGAAGAATAATGTAAAGGTACTTTAGGTACCTTTATTTTTTTTATATTGGTTGTTATAATTAATGTAGAAAAATATAAGGATAGATAATATGAGAAGAAAAAATAAAAAGACAATTATTATATTATTAATACTTTTTATTAGTATAGGTTTTGCATACTTATCAACTAATTTATTCTTAAGTGGTACTGGTATATTTAGTGCGAATAGTTGGGATATATATTTTGATAATGTTGATGAAGAGACTTATAAGACTGATATTGTTAGTGCTGCTTCAGTAAGTAATAAAGTTACTATTAATGCTTCTATTAATTTAAAGCAACCTAAAAGTACTTATACAATGTATGCTGATATAGTAAATGATGGTTCAATTGATGCTATGTTAGATAGTTGGACTATTACTAATGATATGGATACTGATGAAGCTAAAGTATTTGATATAAATTTAACTTATGCAGATGGAGTAGAATTAACTAAGTATGATTTGTTATCTAAGGAAAGTGTTGATTCTATTAAACTTACTGTAGTATATAAAGATGATATAAGTAATAGTGAATTATTAACTGCAGATGGTAGTTTAAATTTAAGTATTACACTTAATTATGTACAAGCAGATGAAGATGTTAGAGAAAGAAGTACTGGTGATATTGTAGTAACATATAACTATAATGATACATTTAATTTTGCTAATGGTGAAAGTATGGATACTGGATATTTTGCTAATTTTGATAAGGATTTTTCTATTGTTGAAAATGTATATATTCCAGGAGATTTATCAATAAGATACTTATTGATTGGATCATATGATGGATCTAAAGTTTATGATTTTAACTCTGAAATGTTTAATAGCAAATATCGTCTTTACGTTACTCATTCTCCTAATGCAGGTATTGATATTAAGAGGAGTATAGTTAATAGTGATAGAAATATTTCAAATAAAATATATTGGGATGCTGATAATATGCATGTTAGTTGTCATATAAAAGGGTCTACTTACGACGATTCGATTGAGTCTGATTATAATTTAACTGGATTATCTCAACGAAGTTTTAAGATAGGTACTAAAGATTGGAGAAGTGCTTCTGTTTTTAATCCAATAACTGTAAATTTTCTAATGATAAGTGGTACTTTTGATAATTTTAGTAATTATTATTTACCTACACCTGTTAGAAGTGGTTATACTTTTGGTGGATGGTATAAAGATATTGAATTAAGTGATGAAATACAAAGTACTGATATAGCAACTAGAAATATTACTTTATATGCTAAATGGGTAGCTAATTAATAGCTATCTTTTTTATGCAATTTTTTTATTATTAGTCATAAATTATAATGAGGAGGAATACTTATGGCTAATTATAGAGAGATTGTTACTAAGGCAGTTATTGCTAAAGGTAAGAAGACTTTTATTAATAATGATTCAATTACTTTAGACAATAGTCCTTCTACTGTATTAGGTTGTTGGGTTATTAATCATAATTTTAAAGGTACTAAGAATGCTGATACTATTAATATTGATGGAAGTTATGATGTTAATATTTGGTATTCATATGATAATGATACTAAGACGGATGTAGTTAAAGTTACTAATAATTATAATGAAATTGTTCATATGAGAGAAGTTAATACTGATACATTAAATGAAGAGATAATTATTAGAAGTTTAAAACAGCCTAATTGTATAAAGACAGAAATTGTTAATAATAAAATTAATTATAGTATTGATAAAGAATTAGGCGTTGAACTAGTAGGTGATGTTAAAGTTAAGATAGAAACATCATTAGAAGAAGATCCGTGGGAAGAAATATTAGAAGAAGCAGATACTAATAAAGAAATTGATAAAGTTAGTGAAGATTATATAGAAGAAATTAAATAACCATATTGGTTATTTTAATTTGACTAATTTAGTTATATTTGTTAAAGTATTAAGCGTGTTAGGGGAGAAGAAGATGTTAGATAAGAACGTATTTTTAAAATTAAAGAGAGATTTACAAGCAACTACTGATAGTAATTACTCTGAGTTATTAGGATTTTTACAAAGATTTTATGCTATTAATGTAGTTAGAGAAGTAGTAGGAGAAGATGAATCTTTAAAAGAGGAAGTTCCTACTTTAGTTAGAAGTTATTTAGAAGAGTTATATAATAGTGAAAGTGCTAAAAAGTATATTAATGGATTAATTAATATTAGTGATGATAGTTTAAGAATGAGAGCTACTACTTTAGCTTTAATGGAAACTGTATTTCCTGAATTTTTAGATGGTAGTTTTAATCCTAATGGAGTTAATGATGAAAGAAGAGAGATGGCTAGTATGATATTTACTACTAGTGAAACTTATAAAGGTAGTTCAGATGCTTTTAAAGAAGGATTTGGTAAAGCTATGAAGAGAACTGTTGATAGAAGTGGTTATGGTGAAGCTAGAATATCTCCTGAATTAAAAGAATTATTATATGAAGATTATAGACCTGTACAAAGATAATATTGGTGTTATCAAAAAAAGGTTGACATTATATAAAAATATAACTATAATATATTTAGTTTTTTAGAAATGGAGGGATTATTAATGGCTGTTAAATTAAGATTAACAAGAATGGGTGCTAAGAAAAGACCTACTTATAGAATCGTTGCTACTGATTCACGTCGTCCTAGAGATGGACAATATCTTGAACTAATTGGTACATATGCGCCAGTTGGAGAAGGTAGCGTTAAAATAAATGAAGAAGTTGCTTTAAAATGGTTAAATAATGGTGCAGTTCCAACTGATACTGTTAAAAACTTATTTAGTAAAGCAGGAATCATGAAGAAATTCGCTGATTCTAAAGCAAAGAAGGAAAACTAATTTATGGATTTAGTAAAGTTAACAGAAAATTTAGTTAAATCTGTAGTTATTAACGATGATAGTGTTAGTGTAAAAGAATTTCCTACAGAAGAAGAAAATGTTATTCTTATTCAAGTAATGGTAGCAGAAGAAGATATGGGTCGTGTTGTAGGTAAAGATGGTAATGCTGCTAAAGCATTAAGAACTTTGGTACAAACAGCTGCTTCATTAGAAGAAGATAATAAATTCGTAAAAATTGATATAGATAAATTTTAAGAAGGTCTTTTGACTTTCTTTTATTATTATGTTATAATTTGTTCAATATTTTTGGAGGGTTTATTATGAGTAAATTATACATTAGTGGTATGCCACCATATGGTTATTCTTTTGGTAGAGTATCTTTAACTGGATGTGTAGGAAATGGTCATTGTAAATTATCTGATAAATTACAAGAAATTAATTCTCTTTCTCCTGAAGAAAGAAAAAAATATGATGAAATGAACAAAAAGTATATTCTTGAAAATTTACATGTACCTTACAAGAAGAGATAATTTTAAGAAAGTCTTATGACTTTCTTTTTTTTATTCTTTATATTATAATTTATAGTGAGGTAAATGTTATGAATGAAGAATTAATTATTCCAAACCATATTGGTATTATTATGGATGGAAATGGAAGATGGGCCACACAACGTGGTATGGTTAGATCAATGGGCCATAAGGCTGGTATTGATAATTTAAAGAAACTATTAAAGCATGCTAATGAAATAGGTGTTAAGTATATGTCTTTATATGCTTTTTCTACTGAGAACTTTAAGCGTGATACTAAAGAAGTTGATTTCTTGATGGATGCTTTTGTTAAAAAGTTTACTACAGATTTTCATGAAATAATGGAAACTAATTGTAAGGTTGTATTTTCTGGTAGAGGAGAACCATTACCTAAGAAAGTATTAGATGCAATGGCTAGTGCAACAGAACAATCTAAGAATAATACTGGTCCTGTATTAAATATTTGTATTAATTATGGAGGACAATGGGAGATTGTTGATACTACACGTAAGTTATGTGAAATGTATAAGAATGGAGAAATTACTTTAGATGAAATTACTCCTGAATCTTATAATCATTATTTATATCAAGATTTACCTCCACTTGATTTTGTTATTAGAACTAGTGGAGAACTTAGAACAAGTAATTTTATGCCATATCAATCAAGTTATGCAGAATATTATTTTCCTAAAGTATTATTCCCTGATTTTAATGAGGAAGAATTTGATAAGGCTTTAGTTGAATACAATAGTCGCAATAGAAGATTTGGAGGGGTTAAAAAATGACAAAAAGAGTACTTAGTGCTGCAGCTATAGTTATTATATTTGTTCCATTACTAATTATTGGTGGACTTCCATTCACAATACTTATGAGTATATTAGGACTTATGGCTTTATATGAGTTAGTTCATATAAAAGAATCTAAGAAAAAATTACCTTTAATAGTTAAATTATTTGCTTATGTAATGGTAGCTTTCTTTACTTTAACTAGTCCTAATACAATTGATTTTACATATAGTTTAGATTATAGAATTATGTCTATTATTATATTTGCTTTCTTATCACCACTTGTATTCATTAATAATAGAGAAAAATATAGTATAAATGATGCTTTATATTTAATTAGTGCAGTATTATTTATAGGGTTAAGTTTTAATTTAATTATTGTTACTCGTAATTTTGATTTACATCAAATTATATATTTATTCTTAATAACTACTATTACTGATACTTTTGCGTTATTTACTGGTATGTTAGTTGGTAAACATAAACTTACTAGTATTTCTCCTAAGAAGACAGTAGAAGGTTTATTAGGTGGTACTTTTATGGGTACTTTTGTTGGAGTAGCTTTTTATCATACTGTAATTAATCCATCTATGTCTTTAATATTCTTAATATTTATAACTGTTATGTTATCTTTAGTTGGACAATTAGGAGATTTAGTATTTTCTGCTATTAAGAGATATTATGATAAGAAAGATTTCTCTGATCTAATTCCTGGACATGGTGGTATATTAGATAGATTTGATAGTATTATCTTCGTTGTATTAGCATTTATTATAGTATTGGATATCTTATAAGGAGGGGTTATATGTTAGGTGCATTGTGGAATCTGCTATTATTTATTATTGTATTAGGTGTAATAGTATTTATACATGAATTAGGGCATTTTACATGGGCTAAGATAGCTGGTGTATATGTATATGAGTTTGCTATAGGTATGGGTCCTAAGATATGGGGATTTAAAAAGGGAGAAACTGAATATAATTTAAGACTTATTCCTATTGGTGGATTTTGTTCTATGGCTGGTGAAGACTTAGAACTTGATAAAGAAGAAAAGATTCCAAAGAAGAGAATGATGCAATCTAAAAGTGTTTGGCAAAGATTCTTAATATTATTCTTTGGACCTGGAAATAACTTTATATTAACTATTGTTTTATTATTCTTTATAGCATTAGTATGGGGTGGAACTACAATGAACCCTGTAGTATCTCAAGTTACTGAAGATTATCCTGCAGCTAAAGCGGGTATTACTTCAGGAGATAGATTAATTGAGATTAATGGACATAAGATTAATAATAGTGATGATGCTGCTTTATATTTAGCAATTGCTAATACTAAGAAAGAAAATTCTATTAAAGTAGTTAAACCTAATGGGTATGAAATTGATTATAAAGTTCAACCTAAAAAAGTAAAAGAAGGTAAGAAGACTAATTATTATTTTGGTATAGTAATGGAACAAAAGAGAACTCATGGAGTTATAAATGCATTTAAATATACTTTTTTAAAGTTTGCTTCATTATTAAAACAAATGGTATTAACTCTTAAGTATTTATTTACTGGAGGTATTAGTTTAAATCAATTATCTGGACCTGTTGGAATATATTCTGTTGTAGGTGAACAGAGTAAGGGTGGAGTACAAAGTATTTTATTCTTAATTGCTTATTTAAGTTTAAATGTTGGTTTCTTAAACTTAGTACCATTACCTGCATTTGATGGAGGACATATTTTCTTCTTAATGATTGAAGCTATTAGAAGAAAACCTGTTCCACCAGAAATTGAAAATAAGATTCATGCAATTGGATTAATGCTATTGTTATTGTTGATGGCTGTTATTACTATAAATGATATTATTAAATTAATATTTTAGGAAATAATTATTTATTATTTCCTTTTTTTTTGATAGAATTATTTTATGGTAGGG
>JAUNMV010000063.1 GCA_030531695.1 Bacilli bacterium
ATATCCACCTGAATATATGCTTAGTATTGATTGTTTAGAGGATCATCCTGAAGATTTTTATAATTTCTATAGAGAGTATTTAAATTGTTTAGATTATGATTCTAATATTATTCATAATTATTTAAAAGAATTAGAGTCTAAAGGTAAAAATATAACTATAGTTACTCAAAATATTGATGGTTTACATACTAAGGCTAAATCTTCTATAGTTTATGAATTACATGGAAGTGTATATAGAAATTATTGTATGGATTGTGGTAAGAAATACGATGAACATTATATTTTTTCTAATAAGGGTATTCCTAAATGTAGCTGTGGAGGTATGGTTAGACCGGATGTAGTTTTATATGGAGAAATGTTACCTGATAGTGAGATTAATAATTCTATTAAGGCTATTAGGGAAGCAGATTTAATGATAGTAATAGGTACTTCATTAACTGTATATCCTGCAGCTGGTTTAATTAATTATTTTACAGGTAGAAATCTAGTTATTATTAATAGAGATACTACTAGTTATGATAATATTGCGAACTTAGTTATTAATGATGATTTAGGTAAAGTATTTAAAAAATTAAAATAAATGTAAAGTTTATGTTTTACTATTTTAATGGACTATTATTTATACTATACTTTTATTAGGATATGGAAGTGGTTCGTATGAATAAATTTAAATATCTAATGAATTGTATTAAAAGATGACATTTTTGTGGTGTCATCTTTTTTTGTGGGAGGGGAAAATGGAAAACAAGGAAGAATTAAAAGAGAAACTTCTTAGTCTCTTAATTAGAGAAACTAGTTTATCTGCAGCTAGTGAGGCGTTAGAATTAAGTGCATATGAAACTTTAGGATTAGTTAAAGATATTCAAGATAGTGGGGTAAATATAGTAGTTAATGTTAAAGATGATGATGCATATTTAATTAATCAAGGTGATATTAAATTTCAAGATAAAAATACTTATGAATTTATAACTAATAAGAATAATGAATTTAAATTTGTACTTATTTCTGATACTAGATTAGGTTCTACGTACCAACAATTATCAATATTAAATGATATTTATCGTAAGGCTTACGAAATGGGGTATTCTAATGTGATACATTGTGGAAATATATCTAATGGATTGTATGGTAGTAGTGATCCTTATAATGAAACATGTTTCTTACCAGATACACAAAGACAAATAGATTATATAGTTAATAATTATCCTAAGATCAGTGGTATTAGAACTTATTTTATTACTGGTAAATTAGATGATAAGCATCTTAAAGATAAAAAGGTAAATATAGGTAAAAGAATAGCTGAACTTAGAGATGATATGGTTTATTTAGGGGAAAATTCTTGTTATACAAAAGTTGATAATTCTAGAATGAATATTATGGGATGCTCTTTAAGTAAATCTTATACTGTATCGTATCGTATGCAGCAACAAGTAGACTCTTATCGTAGTGAAGATAAACCTGATATTTTATTGATGGGTGGATTACTTCAAATGGAAAAGTTTACTTATAGAAATGTTAATTGTATTAGTGTACCTTCTGTATGTGCTACTACTAAGAAGATGAATGATAAGAGATATTCTAATACTGTAGGTGCTTGGTTTGTTACTGTAAAGACTAATAAATATGGAAAACTAGATAGTGTAACTGCTATATGTAGTCCATATTATGTAACTAGTAAAGATGATTATAAGAGTGCTAAAGTATTAAAGTTAGAAAATAAAAAAGGGGGTAAGTAAGATGTCAGATATTAGTTTAGAACAAGTTAATAAAATGTATAGATATATGAAGAATGGTATGCCTATACAAGCTTTTATGATAAAGTTTGGTGTTAATAGAAAAGAACTTGATGGTATTTTACTTGCTTGTCAGATATATGGTAAAGATGTAGATGTTATTAATGATAAAAATATTGAAGTTTTTAAAAAGAAGATTAAGCCTACTGGTTATCATTTAAATAAGAAGAATATTAATGACGGTAGACTTATTCATAATCAAATATGTGTAGTTTCTGATACTCATTTTGGTTCTATACATAATCAATTACATCTATTAAATAAAATATATGAGGAATGTGATAAAAGGGGTATAAAGATAGTTTTACATGTAGGGGATATAGTAGATGGTAATTATCCTAATAGACCTGAGAATCCTAGACAACAATTCTTACATGGATTTGATGAACAAGCAGGATATGTTGTAGATATGTATCCTAAAGTAGAGGGTATTACTACTTATTATATTTTAGGTAGTCATGATGAGACTCATTATAAGAATGGTCAAGCTACTATTAATGAATGGGTTAGTAGATGTAGAGATGATATGGTTTACTTAGGACAGGATGTAGGAGAATTTAACTTAGATGGAGTTAAAATAGTATTAGATCATCCTGGAGGAGGAAGTGCTCAATCTCTTTCATATAAACCACAAAAAAGAATAGAAGTAATGGAATCTTTACATAAACCTAAAATATTATTAATAGGTCATTATCATAAGAGTTATGCATTTACTTATCGTAATGTACAATGTGTATTAGTACCTGCTTTATGTGATAAGACTCAGTTCCAACAAAAACAAGGTTTATCTAATGCTTTAGGAGCATATTTCTTAGATATTTATTCTGATAAGAAAGGAAATATTCAATATTTTACTCCAGAAGAAGTATTATTTAAAAAAGAAGATATTTGGGATGAAGTTGGAAGAGATAAAGATAAAGTACATCAATTAGTTATTAATAAAAATAAAGCTACACTTAATTAGTGTAGTTTTTTTATGTTATAATGCTATAAGAAGGAGTTGATAAGATGCCATCATTTATAGTACATAGTGTTGCTGGCGAAGAATTAAGTAAGAGATTAAAATTTGATAAAAAGACCCATAATAAGTTTTTTGTGGCAAACTTATTACCTGATACAGTTCAATTAGAAAGAGATCCTAATTGGAGTCCAGAAGAATTAAGAAAAGCTATTCAAAAAGAAAAGCATGTTAGTCATTTTAGAACAGATTTTGATACAATTCTTTCATATCCAGACTTAGATTACTTTTTAAAAGAATATGAAGATTTAGTAAAAAAAGATATTATAGCTTTTGGATATTTCTTTCATTTATATACAGATAATTATTACTTTACTAAATTTTTACCTAAGATGATTACTTTCTTAATGGAAGATCAAAAGACTATTGCGAATATAAAACCAGAAAATAAATTCAATAAGATTAATAAGACTGGTAAAGTAATGGCTAAAGTAGATTTCTGGGCTAAAAATAGTGAAGATGGTATATATGGGGAATATAATAGATTAAATAAGTACATTATAGATAAATATAATTTTAAATATGATGTAGTTTTATATAGAGATATTTTAAAAGATGATTTTATAGTACCTATTAAAGAAATAAAAATAGATGGAATAGATAATTTACTTGAAGAGTTAAATAATTTTTATAAAAAATCTATTGATAGTAGTGTAGAAGAATTTAGAATATTTGAGGGGAATGAAGTAGATAATTTAATAAAAGAAGTAGTTGATAGTTTTATTAAAGATTATGGTTATTTAATTAGGAAGTGATAATCATGAAATGTTTTATAAGTGGATTTTTAGATAAAAGGGTGAGAAGAATAGGGGTTGTTAATAATAATTGTTCTTCTTTTTCTTTTGAATATGAAGATATAGAAGCTTTATATATGGATGATATTTATATTCTACGTGAAGGTGTTAATTTAGAATATATGAATCATTGTGATAAGTTTTATATTGTGATTAAAGGAGATAAACTATATAAACAGGATAATAATGCTTATCAATTAGATAGTTTTGATGATAAATTAAAAGCTCATAGTATTAGTCAAGTTAATATATACTTTACTGATGGATGTGTATTTAATGTATTATTACCATTTAATAATATGAATACTAAGAAACATTATAATTACTTAGAAAAGTATTATATAGATAGTAGTTACTTATTTATTAAAGTTGAAAGAAAGAATTTATTAGATACTAGAGAATTATCTTTAGATAGATTAATTGATAGAATAAAAGGCGCAATTAAAGTGACCACTAATAATATTAAAACTGTTATATTATTTGGTGAGTGTGCAACTACTAATTATAATGGTAGTAGTATTATTATGTTATATGTATATGGTAATATATTTACAGCAACTATGTTACAGGGTGCATTAATAAGTATATTACATAGAGATGTATTAGTATTCTCAAGTGATCAAATTAGTTTAGATGATAAGATTTTTAATAATAAGATAATTATTAATATATAGGAGAAGTTATGATAAAGTTAGAAGAATTTAAAAATGCTAAGTTACTAAAGATTAGTTTACTTACAGAAAATTTTAAAGAAGTATTTATTGATAAGAAAGATATTGTAGATTTATATTTAGGTAATTTACTTGAAGTAAAATATCATCATCAATATGATGAATATATAGTAGATGCGATTGGTTCATATGAATTTAAATTGGTACTTAAAAATGATTATTTAGATAATAATGAAGAGTTAAATAAAATACTTAAATTAAATAATCTTACTCAATTAGAATTATTCTTTGAACATAATAGAATTAATTTAGATCTTCCGTGGGATATTAGAAAAGATAATGATGAATTAATTAATCCCTCTATGAATATAATTAAAGATAATGATACTACAAGTATTATTATTAAAGAATTTGATAATCCTACTAGTTTAAATAGAAAAGAAGTTCTTGATAAATTAAAAGATATTTCAAAAAGATATTCTACTATTAGAAAAGTAGAGTTATATGGAGATTATGCTATTGATAAAGTTAAAGAAGATAGTTTATTAATAGTAGGTATTGATGTAGAGGAAGAATTTACTTTTGAGAATAAAGAATTATATAAGTTTAAATATGATGTATTAAATGAGATTAATAAGAATATAGAAGTTTATTTATATAATGATGTAGTTAAAGATAAATTTTTAGGTAGTAAAGGACTTGTCATAAAGTAGTGATAAGTCTTTTTTCTATTAAAAAAAATGATATAATTATTATGGTGATAGTATGATAGAAATTATTGGTAATTATATAATTAATAATCCAGTATTTTGGGTAGGATTACTTGTTATTATATTATTTATAATATTCTTTATTGAGTTAAAGAAGAATACTGATATACATAGAGCTCAAAGAAGACTTGATAAGAAAAAATATAAAATACTTAATGATGTAGTATTAGAGAGTCAAAGGAAGATATATAAATTAGATACTGTTATTATTAGTAAGTATGGAATATTTGTAGTTAAGTATGTTGATTATGATGGAAAGATATATGGAGATGAGAGAGAACTTAGTTGGATTCAATTAAAAGATAGCAAG
>JAUNMV010000064.1 GCA_030531695.1 Bacilli bacterium
TGGTTGTGGTGCTGCTGGTTGTTCTACAGGTTGTGGTGCAGCAGGAGCAGCTACTGGTGTAGGTGCAGGTGCTGGTGTTGGTACTACATTAGGAGTAGGTACCGGATTTGTATTATTATTTATTTCATTATTCATATTAATCTCTCCCTATAATAAAATATTAACATATTAAACTCCAATAGTAAATCAACATAAAAGCCCTTTACAGGGCCTTTTACTTATTATCTAAATACATAATTATAATAATTATTTTCTAATATCATTCTACTTATAGTTAATCTACTATTAACTAAATTATTTACTATATTAACATAATCTTCTGTTACTTCTTCTTTTGGTACAAATACATTAGATGGTGCATAATAAGTACCTTTACTTGTTACCCAACTTCTATCACCCATTACTGCTATACCAAAAGAATCTGATAATATATCTTTTCCTGTAAATAATCTAGAATCATAATCTATACCAAATAAATTATATACTGTAGGTAATACATCTGCAGACATACATGGTTTTTCTACTTCTATAGTTTCCATTTTACTATTCCAAATAATTAAAGCATTATGATTTATTTCTATATCATCTCTATAATAATTAGATAAACTATTAATAGTAGCATTATCTAAACCATATGGATAATGATCTGCAAGTAATACTATTACTGTATTATCTAATTTATTAGTTACAGTTAAATAATTAATTAATCTTTCTAATGCTCTATCTAATTCTATTTGAGTAGCAATATATGCTTGAGCATTTTCATTCTTATCTAGATATCTTACTAATTCCATATTCTTATAAGCTATAGAATTATCATTATATGTATAACCTAAGTGTCCTGATACTGTCATATAATATGCCATAAATGGAGTAGTATTATAAATATAATCTCCTACTGTTACTTCCATCATTTCATCATCACTTTGTGGCCATCTACCACAATTCATTCTTTGTTCTAGACCATTATAACAAGCTAAGAAATTATAAAATCCTTGAGTAGCTAAATATTTATGTCTATCTTGGAAAACATAAGAATTATTATGATAAGCATTAGTAGAATATCCTCTTAATTGGAATTGAGTACCTAATCCAAAAGGAAAATAATTTGTTCCATCTCTCCATTTACTTAAAATAGAAAAATCTGGATATAGACCTGTTAATGATTGAAATTCTCCTCCTATTGTAGATAAATTATTAGGAGTATAAAAATTCTTAAATACAAATCCACTATGAGTTAACTTATATAAAGTTGGAGTTAATGTAGGATCTACTCCTATTTCACTAAAACTTTCTGCAGTTATATAAATTAAATTATGATCTTTAAACATACCAGTATATTTATTCTTAGATGTAGGTTCTTCATTCTTTATATAATTATTTATTAAATCTACATTAGTATTACCAGTATCACTAAGATTTAAAGTTAAAATATTTTCTCCATACTCTATTTCTTCTTCCTCTTTTTTAACTTCTTTAGACATCTTAATAGACTCTAATTTCTTAGGAGAAAAACCAAATATTAATCTTTTTGTTTCTAATTTATAACTTTGTAGTACTCCTAACTTTTTAACACTTAAAGATATATTATTAACATTATTATATATTTCATAAGTACTATATCTATCATTCTTAGTTACATTTACATATATATGTAATATACCTATCCATAATAATATAGATAATAATAAATACATAATATTCTTTAATTTATTTGTTACTTTAGTTATTTTTATTGTCTTTATAATTAGTAAAACTATATATAAAATAAATGGAAGCATAAATAGTAATATATAAATACTATTTTTAAATATTAGTGATATTGCATCTTTAGCAAAACTTTTTACTTGATCTTTTAATGCTAAATTATAAAGTGAAAAGTATACTTTAAATATCTTATAAAATACCCCTTGAAGAGAGAATAGTATACCTAATATAGCTAATATAATAGGAGATAATATCTTTTCTACTAATTCATTAAAGAATCCTGTTATTAAGCATAATACTTTAGATATTATTATTGATGATAATAATATATTTATAAATAGTTGGATATTTAATGTTTTAGATATAAATAATACAAATATTATTTCTAAATATAGGATACTTATTAGCCAAAAGAAACTTTTAGATTCTAAGTTTTTATATGAATTCCAGATATTAAGTATACGTTCTTTCATATTACTACTTCCACTTCTCTATTTTTCTTAATTATATCATATTTAGTTATTTTAAATTTAAAATTGTATTTAAATCTTTATCTCCTCTACCTGATAAATTAACTATTATAGAGTCTGTTTTCTTATATTTTTTAGCTACTTTTATAGCGTATGCTATAGCATGTGCACTTTCTAGTGCTGGTATTATTCCTTCTAGTTTTGTTAGTAGTTTAAATGCTTCCACTGCTTCTTTATCTGTAATACTATCGTATTTTACTCTACCTATTTTATTTAGGTATGCATGTTCTGGTCCTATTCCTGGATAATCTAATCCTGATGATATTGAATATGCATCTTTTACATTACCATTATCGTCTTCCATTAAGTATGTTTTCATTCCATGTAGAATACCTATCTTATTATTATAGATAGCAGATGCATGTTTACCTGTAGATAATCCTAACCCTGCTCCTTCTATTCCATATATATCTACATCTTTTTCTTTTATAAAATCTGTGAATAATCCTATACTATTGCTTCCTCCACCTACTGGAGCTATTATTGCTTTTGGTAATTTATGTTCTTGTTTAAGTATTTGTTTTTTTGCTTCTTCTCCAATTACTTTTTGAAAATATTTAACCATTTCTGGGTATGGTTCTGGTCCTACAGCTGATCCTATTAAATAGAATGCATCTTGATGTTTTAATAAATATTCAAAAGCTTCATCTACTGCTTCTTTTAATGTAGCATTACCTCTTGTTACTGATACTACTTCTGCTCCTAACATTTTCATTTTTTCTACATTTACATATTGTCTTTTTATATCTTCTTCTCCCATAAAGATTGTACACTTCATATTGAATAAACAACATGCAGTTGCAGTCGCAACTCCATGTTGCCCTGCTCCTGTTTCTGCAATTATATGTTTTTTATTCATTCTTCTGGCTATTAATATTTGACCTATCGCATTATTTATTTTATGAGCTCCTGTATGATTTAAATCTTCTCTTTTTAAATATATCTTGGCACCATCTGCATACTTAGTAAGATTTGCTGCATAATATAAACTGCTTGGTCTTCCTACATATTGTTTTAAATAATACTTATATTCCTTAATAAACTCTTTAGCTTTTATTGCCTCTTTAAATTCTTTTTTTATTTCATTTAATTTTTCTTTTAATTCTTGTGGTACATATTGTCCACCAAATTCTCCATAATTCATAATTCTTTTCTCCTTCTTTTTTATTCATCCTTTTTATTCTTTTCCAGTCCCACTCACTTTCCATATGCACCACCTCCTTTAAATGCAAAAAAAGTACATGTAGGATAATAATCCATACATGTACTTTGAGAGTTATTCTTATATTTTTAATTATTTTTTATAACACGACAAACAATGCATGGATTAAATTTTCCATACATTCCACCAATTATTAAGTTTAGTATTAACTAAATTAATCATTGATTTTGCCTCCTGTTTGAATAAGATTATAAATACATTATTATTATTTGTCAAATTAATTTGAATATTGACCTAAAGGTATATAGGATGATGAAGTTAATTCTGCTGTACCATCTAATTTACTATAAATAGTTAATATATTTATTGAATATATATCTGGATTTTCTAAACTTTGTCCTAATGCTAAAACTGCATAATTAGTTCCTGCGACTATTTGTTCTCCTAATAGTGCTATTGGAACATAATAATACTTTTCATTATCAGCAGTTGCTTTATTAAATACTTCTTCAATATTAGTATCTATATTAGGTACTATATCTTTATATACTGACCATCCACCTATAGTTTGTGTATAGTTATATTCAGAATCTACATTTACATATTTATTTAAATTTAAATATTTAACATTTTTTATTTCTGCATTATTAGATGGATCTAAATATATAGTTACTAATACCCACTTAGTAGTTTTAGAATCTTCTCCCTTACATAAAAACATATAATTAGTACCTGCTACTATTTGTTTACCTATTAAAGATATAGGAGTAAGAGTCATTTTATCATAATTACTTGTAGCTCTATCAAATACATCTTTAATATTATCTGGTATTACTAATTGTTTTATAGGAACATCTATATCCCATCCTCCTACAATATTTCTTTCTTCTATTACATTATCTTGTTTACCACAACCAGTTAGTAATAAACAAGTCACAATTAACATTATCCTGATTACTATTTTCTTCATGTTACCCTCCTATTATGATTATACCTTAAATAATATAAATTATGTAATTTAGACATTTATTTTACAGTAACTTTATTCTATAATTAGGATAGAGATGATGTAGTATGGAGAGTAAAAAATATTATAAAGATTTAGATATTATTAGAGTTATTTCTTGTATAGCAGTATTTTTATATCACTTAAATATATTAAAAGGTGGATATTTAGCTGTATGTATCTTCTTTGTTTTAACTGGATATCTTTCTTGTATTTCTTCTTTAAAGAAAGAAAAGTTTTCTATTATTAATTATTATAAGAATAGATTAATACATATATATTTACCTTTATTAATAGTAGTATTTTTATCTATATATAGTATTAGTTTCTTTAAAGATATAAATTGGATTAGTTTAAAACCTGAAACTACATCAGTATTACTCGGATACAATAATTACTGGCAGATTAATGCGAATATGGATTATTTCGCAAGACATATATCTTCTCCATTTATGCATTTTTGGTATATAGGTATATTATTACAATTTGAATTAGTATTTCCTTTTATCTTTTTAATATTAAAAAAGTTAAAAGATAAAGTTAATAATATTGTACCTATATCTATAACCTTACTATTAACATTAATATCTACTATCTATTTTTACTATATGAGTATTACTAGTAACATAATGAGTGTTTATTATGACACTTTATGTAGAATATTTTCTATTATGTTTGGTTTAAGTTTAGGTTTTATTACTAGTAGTAAGAAGTTTATTATTAATAATAAATATGTTAATAGAATTATCTTTTATTTATATTTAGTTATTTTATGTATTAGTTTTATTTTTATTAGTTCTACATCTAAGTATTATGCATTATTTATGATACTTACTAGTATTATTACTTGTAGATTAATTGGTTATGGTACTGTCTTTATAAAAGATAAATTAAATATATTTGATAAGATTATTAAGTATATTGCGGGTATTAGTTATTTAATATATCTA
>JAUNMV010000065.1 GCA_030531695.1 Bacilli bacterium
AAATATGCATTTGATACAGAAGCACTACTTATTTCTGGAAATGGTGCTTATGTTGGATATATTCACTATTACAAAGGAAAATTTAATGCATATCAAAGGACTTATGTATTAGATCAATTTACTGAAAATATTCAATATATTAAAGTTTACTTAGATGAATTCTTATCTAAAAGAATTAATTCAGAAAAAAAAGAAGGTAATACTCCATACATCGTATTATCTACTCTCTCAGATATGATGATAAAATTAACAAATCCTAAAGATGAAAAAAAAGTAATAAATACATTTAATAATATTAAGAATAAAATTGATAAAGAAGAATTAAAACTTAATAAACTTATAGAACTAAAAAAAGGACTTATGCAAAATATGTTTGTATAGTCCTTTTTGTTTTATATTTCATCTAATCCTAATTCTTTTAAATATACATTTAATTCTTTATCAACTTCTGCTATTTCTTTATCAATTTCTTTTAAATCTTGTTGAACAGCTTTAATATCAATTTCTTCTTCCTCTTCAAATGTATCTACATATCTAGGAATATTAAGATTATAATCATTTTCTGCTACTTCTGACATAGGAGCAACATGACAATATTTTTCTACTTCTACTCTATTTTTGTATGTTTCTATAATCTTATCTACATCTTCATCTCTTAATCTATTTTGATTCTTTCCAGCTTCAAAATCCTTAGATGCATCTATAAATAAAATATTTTCTTCATTTTCTCTACATTTTTTAAATACAAGAATACAAGTTGGAATACTTGTTCCATAGAATATATTTGCTGGTAATCCAATTACAGCATCTAAATAATTCTTTTCTTTAATCAAGTATTCTCTTATAGTTCCTTCAGAAGCACCTCTAAATAGAACTCCATGTGGTAAAACTACAGCCATAGTTCCATTATCAGATAATTGATAAATCATATGTTGAATAAATGCAAAATCAGCTTTTGATTTAGGAGCTAACTTACCATAAGCACTAAATCTCTCATCTTCAATAAACTTAGGATCTGCACTCCATTGAGCTGAATATGGAGGATTTGCAACGATGGCATCAAACTTCATATCAATATGTCTTGGTCTTTCAAGTGTATCATCATTTTTAATATCAAAATGTTTAAATGAAATACCATGTAATAACATATTCATTCGAGCTAAGTTGTAAGTAGTTGAATTGAACTCTTGCCCATAATATGATGTAACTTTAGTTTCTTTACCTACTCTTAATAGTAATGAACCAGATCCACAAGTTGGGTCATAAACGCTTTGTAATTTTGATTTATTTAAAGTTACTAATTTAGCAAGTATTCTTGATACTTGTTGTGGAGTATAGAATTCTCCTGCTTTTTTACCAGCTGATGCGGCGAAATTTGAAATCAAATATTCATATGCATCACCTAATACATCTATTTCAGCATCTTCATGATGGAAATCAATATCATCTATCTTAAGCATAATAGTAGATATTAATTTAGTTCTTTCAGCTTCTCCTCTACCTAATTTAGAGTTATTTAAATCCATATCTTCAAATAGATTTTCAAAATCATCTTCAGATTCATTTCCTAAAGTTGATTCAGATATTATATTAACTGCTTTAGCTAACATTGAAATATCAAATTTACCAGTCTTAATTTTCTTAATTAATGTACTCCATAAATAATCAGCTTCTAAGAAATATCCCATATTTGAATCATTAATTAATTGTGATTTTAATGCTTCTCTATATTCTTCTTTATTCCAAGCTTCTTCATAATCTATTTCGTCATCTTTTAAATATGTTGAATTAACATAATTAACTAGATTTTCAGATAAATATCTGTAGAAGATTAATCCAAGAATATAGTTTTTAAAATCATTTGCATCCATATTACCTCTTAAGGTATTAGCAATACTCCATAATTGTTTTTGAAGTTCTGCTTGTTGTGATTGTTGTTTTTCTTCTCTAGACATAATTTAACCTCCTACATATATTTCTTTAATAGATTCTTAACGAATCCTTTAATATTTTCAATAATTGATATTTTCTTTAAGAACGGTGCTTCAATAGATTGTCCTATTAAGCCATCTGGGAAAATACCGCTATATTCAAATTCATTAATTATTGTTTCTAGTGTTTCTAAGTTAATATTATTTTCAGTAGCAAATTTTTCAATTTCTTTTTGTCTTTCTTTATTCATATGGTTATCGAAAGCTTCATCAATTGAATCTTCTTCCTTTAAAGCTGGTAAGATAGAAGATAAGAAACTCTTAATCAATTCAGCTTTTAAGAATAATTCATCATCTGTAATATTAACTAATTTACTTTGAATATCAGCTATATCTTTTTGTTTTTGTTCTTCATTAGATAAATCAACATTTCTAATTAAATTTAAGATATAAGAAACATTAATTTTATCTGTTTGTATTAGTTCTAGTGAGAATGTAATATCATTCAAGATAGAACTCTTTTCTTTATCATTAGATAATTTTCTGTATAATTCATAATACTTAGATTTATAATCTTCAAACATTTGAGTATTAATCATTGAATCTGTATTATCTAAATCAAATTGATTAAATGTTTTTAAACTTACTAATATTTTAGCTACTTCTCTAAATGCTACAATAAATTCTTTTATATCATCTTCACTTTCAAGTGAATCTACACTTTCAACTACTGGAGTGATTTCTAATAATTTATTTACTGCATTATTAAATTTTTCTAAGTATGTTTCATATGGAGCCATAATAACTGTATCCACACTATTTGTTTGTGAGAATAATTTAACAGCTTCATCTACTCTAGCTTTAGTAGTTCTATAACATACTATATTACCAAATGGTTTAGTATCAGATTCTACTCTGTTAGTTCTTGAGAATGCTTGAATAAGATCATGATACTTTAATGATTTATCTACATATAAAGTATTCAATCTCTTAGCATCAAATCCAGTTAATAACATATTAACTACTATAACAATATCAATTTCAGTATTTTTAATTCTCTTACATATATCTCTAAAATAAGAATCAAATGTATGAGTACTAAAATTAGTCTTGAACATTTTATTATAGTCTTTCATATATCTATCTAGAACTTCTCTTGAATGTTCTGAATTTTTATCTAAATCTTCATTAGCACCATAAGTAAATATAGCACCAATCTTTAAGTCATGATTTAATGATTTAAACATATCATAATACTTAATTAATAATGGAATTGATGAAACAGTAAATAAAGCATTATATTTTCTATCTCTTGTTTTTACATTATGATGATCAATAATATCTTGTGCTATAAGTCTTACTCTATCATCAGCCATAAATACTTCATCAGTATCTATTCCTTCAACCATTAAATCTTCTTCGGTTTGTCCATTAAATTCAACAAACTTCATATAATCAACTGAGAATCCTAAAACATTCTCATCTTTAATAGCATCTTTAATTAAATATGTGTGTAAACATTTTTCAAAAATATCTGCAGTACTTCTTCCATCTTGTGATGGATTTTCTTTAAATCTAGGAGTACCAGTAAAACCAAAATATTGTGCTTTACTAAATGTCTTAGATATTTGTCTATGCATATCTCCAAATTGAGATCTATGACATTCATCAATTATAAAGATTGTTTTTAAATCTTTATATTTTTCCATAACACTAGCATATTTAGGATTAGAACATGCATTAGCCATTTTTTGAATTGTAGTAATTATTAATGGTTTTGTACTATCCTTAATTTGTTGAATTAACTTATCCGTTTGATTAGTCATATCAACACAACCTGGATCGAATTTATTAAATTCATCTAAAGTTTGTTTATCTAAGTCTTTTCTATCAACTAAGAAGAATACTTGATTGATAGATGGTTCTAGTGCAAGTATTTGACTTGTTTTAAATGAAGTAATAGTTTTACCAGACCCTGTAGTATGCCATATATAACCATTATTATTTGTATCTAAAGCACGAGATACGATATTTTCAACAGCATATACTTGATATGGTCGCATAACCATCAACATTTTTTCTGTTTCATTTATAATCATGTATCTTGCTATCATTTTTCCTATATGACATCTATCTAGGAAGAATAAACAGAATTGCTCTAGATTTGTTATTCTTTCATTATTAACATCTGTCCAATAGAAAGTGAAACCATAATTTAATTCTTGGTCACCATTAGCAAAATATTTTGTATCTACACCATTACTTATAATAAATAATTGAATAAATTTATATAATCCAAAATATGAATGTCTTTTATATCTTTTTATTTGATTAAAAGCTTCTTTCATATCTATTCCTCTTCGTTTTAATTCAATTTGAACTAGAGGAAGTCCATTTATTAAAATAGTTACATCATATCTATTAGTATATTTACCTTCAACTGTAGTTTGATGAGTTACTTGGAAAGTATTTTTACACCAATCTTTTGTATTAAATAATTCAATATAAACAATTGAACCATCATCTCTTTGAATATCTTGTTTTTGTCTTAGTTCTTTGGCAGACTGAAAAACACCTTTACCAGATATTTTTACCATAAGTCTTTCAAATTCTTTGTCAGATAAGTCTTTAAATTTAAGTTCTCCTCTGTTATGAAGATTAACTTGTTCTCTAAAATTTCTTTCTAATTCAGTTACATCATTTATTTCAACATATTGATATCCTTGTTTTCTTAATTGGTCTATCATTCTATCTTCTAACTTAGATTCACTTTCATATTGCCCCATCTTTATCACCTCTATATTCTATTTTAAAATATGGATTCATACTATGTTTACTAGCATTTGATAAGCAATCCCCAGATGATAATACAAAGCATTTACTTAGCACATCCTTTTCAGCTCTTTCAAATTTAACAACCTTAAACCAGCATTTAATATCATTACAATTATTTCTATAGTATTCTGGAATTTTATCTAATTCAGGAATATTTTCTTGAAAACTAGTAAAATGAAGCCAATATCTTTCTACACTACCACTTTTTATTAAAAGTAATTTTGGATCATTAGTTTTTAATTGTTCTTCTATAATATCTCTGGATATTCTATTTCCAAACTTTCCATACCAAACATACCCATTATCATCTATTACTTTTTGATGAAGGAATATCATACCTTCCTTTGGTGCATAGTTATCTGAAAATCTTAATGCAATAGTTTTCATTCCTTCACCTCACTTAATACTTTCACTCATTTATAATTATATCATAACTTTGTCAATTTACACACGATTTCCAATTAAAAAGATGATTATTAATC
>JAUNMV010000014.1 GCA_030531695.1 Bacilli bacterium
AATAAATTAATTAAGAACGGTATAGAAGATTCATTAGATAGTTTTATGTATTCTATTACATATAATAGTATCTTAAGTGAATTAAGTTATACAAAGATATATAATTGTGTTAAGAAAGAAACAGAAAATAGGTGATGATATGGACTTTTTAAAAGATTTAGGAATAGATGATATAACTATAGATAAAATAAAAGAAAATAATTTACCTAGCGTAGTAAGACAATTTATAAATGATAGAGAGAATGCTAAAAAGATAATTAAGTATTTTCAAGAAAAAGGAATACAAGTACTAGATGATTTACTAATTAGAAGATTAGAAATATTCTCAATCGATTATAATAGATTAAAGTCTGCATTTGAGAAGTTTAATAAAGACGTATTAATCGCTTTAATAAATGAAGATATAAGTGCAATTAATTTCTTATAAAAGAAAAAGGTCTAACATTTGTTAGGCCTTTTATAATTCTTGTCTTAATAAGTTTAAGTTATCCTCCATGATAGATAGATAATCTTTTTTCTCATCTCTTTCTTCATCAGTTAAGACATCTAATTTATGTAACTCTAATGTTTTAATTTCAGGATGTTTACTAATCATATCTTTAGAATTATTACTTTGATCATGATTCTTAAAAGTAATAACGTAGCTTACTTTTTTACTAGTAATTAAATCTTCTGATTCAACTAATAATTTATCAGTAGCTGTATCATCTATACAATATACGTTTAATCCTAATTTTTCTAAATATTGTAAAGCACTATCATCAACTATAACATCCTTATCATTAGTATCTCTTATAGCATCTCTATATTCTACATCTAGAGTAGAAATATCAATTTTTAATTCTTTATAATTATCAGTTATTTCTTTTTGTAGATAAGTACTTTCTACATATTCTAATAAACCATTCTTAACATTTTGACTCATCATTAATAATGAAGCAGGATTTAACCATAACTCTTCAGGAGAGTAGTCAGTTTCAAGTATATAAGCAGTATCTATTATTTTTAAATTAGGATTAATATTTAATAAGTCTATCGCAATGTTTCTTTCTGATTCAATTAATCCGTTATATACAAATATTCCATATTTAGAGAATTCTTGTTTTTGTTTCTTACTTAATTTATAAGTAGAAGTATCAACTCCATCAGGGTAAATTGAAGTAATCTTAGAATGTTTACCGTATAATTTATCTACAATAAACTCATTAGCATAATTAGTTACTGCGATATTAGTACCATCCATCTCATCATTACCACAACCTGTAGTAAATATAGATATCGTAAAAATAGATATTATTAATAGTAAATATTTAGTTATTTTTTTCATAATTGTCTCCTTTTTTAATTACTGGATCATATATTTTCTTACTAAAAGGATTACATCTAAGAATTCTTTTTATAGCCATATAACTACCTTTAATACTACCATATTCCAATATAGCTTCTTTTGCATATTCACTACAAGTAGGTTTAAATCTACAATAAGAATGACTAGATATAGGTAGTTTTTGATATAAGTTAATCATACTTATTAGAACTCTTTTCATTGTATCTCCCGTTAATTCATTATCATAATAATGATACTATAAAATAAGCAAAATATCAATTATAAGTATACTATTGAAGTAATTTTTGATATACTTTAAATGGTGATTAAAATGGAGGAACTATTTAAAAAACTTAATATAAAACCTCGTGATTTAAAGTTATATCAAACTGCTTTTTCTCATTCATCATATGCGAATGAACATAAAGATAAAGCAGATTATGAAAGATTAGAATTTTTAGGAGATGCTATAGTAGACCTAGTAGTAGCAGATTATTTATATTCTAATAAAGATATTAGTGAAGGTGAAATGACTAAGTTAAGATCTAGTTATGTATGTGAAAATGCTCTAGCAGTATATTCAAATGATTTAGACTTATCTAAATATATAAAGGTTGGAGTAGGAGAAGAACATAGTGGAGGAAAACATAGAAAGGCAATTATAGCAGATATATTCGAAGCTTTAACTGCAGCAATCTACTTAGATTTAGGATTTGCAACAGCAAGAAAGACTCTATTAAATATAATTGTTCCATATATAGAAAATCCTACAGTAAACTTCTTTAGTGATTACAAGAGTGCTCTACAAGAATATGTACAAACAACTCAAAAGTCACTATCTTATGAATTAATAGGAGAAGAAGGACCAGCTCATGATAGAACATATACAATACAAGTAACAATAGATGGTATAGTATATGCTAAAGGTGTAGCTTCAAGTAAAAAGGAAGCAGAACAAGAAGCAGCAAAAGCAGCACTAGATAAATTAGCAGTATAGTTTTACAAAATAAGAAAATAGTGCTATAATTATCTAGTCTTTTGATTAGTCTTTATAAATATTTAAGTTTTTAGCCGTTGAAATATAAAGAAAGGAGATAAAAAACAATTGAGTAAAATTAAGATATTCGCTTTAGGTGGATTAAATGAAAATGGAAAAAATATGTACGTAGTTAACGTAGATAAAGATATTTTCGTATTTGATGCCGGACTAAAGTATGATAATGATATCAATTTAGGAGTTGATTATATTATTCCTAATTTTGATTATCTAATAAAGAACAAAAAGAATGTTAAGGGTATATTCTTAACACACGGACATGAAGGTAATATGGGAGCTGTTCCAGACATATTAGATGTTATCCCAGATATACCAATTTATGGAACAAAATTAACATTAGAAATAGTAAAAAATGATATATCAAAAGAAACATTAGAAAAGGCTAAATTTAAAGAGATAAGACCACATTCAAAAATAGAATTTGGTAAGAATACATTATTCCCAATAAGTGTAACTCATTCAATACCAGATGCAGTATGTTATGTATTATATACTGAAAATGGTGCTATAGTTTATACAGGAGATTTCGTATTTGATCCTACAATGCAAGGAGTATATAAAACTGATATAGGGAAACTTGCTTATGTAGGAAAACAAGGAGTATTATGCTTATTATGCGAATCATTCTATGCAGATCGTGAAGGACATACTTCACCTAATAATAGAACTAATAAATTCATAAGAGATGTTTTAAGAAAGTATGATAATAGAATTATTTGTACAATATTTCCAGGACATTTCCAAAGAATTCAAGAAATATTTGATGAAGTATCTAATACACATAGAAAAGTAGTTATAATGGGAAAAGCCTTACAAAATACTATTAATAACGCTATAGAAGGTGGTTACTTAAGTGTAAATAAAGAAGTAATCGGAAGTTTAACTGACTTAGAAGCAAAAGATACAGTAATAATGATTTCAGATGAAAAAGAAAAACCTTTTGCTAATCTAGAAAGAATTATTAAAGGATTCGATAAATTTATTAAAATTAAAGATACAGATACAATCTTTATAACAGAAGCATCTTATCCTGGAATAGAAAAAAGAACAGCACTTATTATGGATGATATCGCAATGTTAGGTGCAAACGCTATAAGTCTTTCTAATAAGAAACACTTATTACATCATGCATCACGTGAAGATTTAATGTTAATGTTAAATCTTATGAATCCAAAATATTACTTCCCAGTAAAAGGTGAATATAGACAACAATATGCTAATGCAGATATAGCTTATGAATTAGGAATGCCTAAAGAAAATATAATTCTAAAATTAAATGGTGATGTAGTAGAATTTGATAATGGTAAAATGGTAGATACTACAGAACATATTGAAGTAGATGAAATATTAATAGATGGTAAGAGCCAAGGAGATATCGGTAATTTAGTATTAAAAGATAGAGAAATGTTAGGAGAAAATGGTATAGTAATTATAAGCTGTACTTTAGATAAGAATACTAAAGAAATAGTTGGAGGACCAGAAATTCTAACAAGAGGATTTGTCTATGTTAAAGAAAGTCAAGACTTATTAGAAGAAACTAAACAAGTATCACGTGAAGTAATAGAACAAGATATAGAAATAAATAGTAAGAGAGTAGATTATTCTAAGATTAAAAATGATGTACGTGAAGTATTAGGAAAATTCTTCTATAAAGAAACTGAATCTAAACCAATGATTATTACAGTAATTCAAGAAGTATAAGGAGAGTTATTATGAAAAGAGTAAAATTAGGGATTTTATGTCTATCAACTTTAGTATTAACTTGCGCATGTTCAAAAAATAGTGGGACAATGACTTGTACTAACAAAGTAGAAAATGGTAATTATACATCTGTAGTAGAATCTAAAGTAAACTATGAAGATGGATATGTTACTACAATGACTACAAAAGAAGAAACAACTGCTCCAACAGATGAAGCTGCAGAAGACTTCAAAATATTATTAGATAATGTCTATATTAAATATAATAGATTAGAAGGATTTACTAGTACTATAGAAGTAAAAAATAAGACAGTAACTGCAACTACTACTATAGATTATAAGACTATAGATCTTAAGAAATTAGGAGAAATAGATGAATCTAATAAAGCTATGGTAGAAAATGATAAAGTAAGTCTAGAAAAGATTAAAGCTAATTTTAAAAATCAAGGAGCAACTTGTAGATAAAAAAATTCATATCAGTCATCTGATATGATTTTTGTCCTCGTAGCTCAGTAGGATAGAGCGACTGCCTCCTAAGCAGTAGGTCGTTGGTTCGATTCCAATCGGGGACGCCATATAAAAATAACTGACTAGTAAGTCAGTTTTTTTGTCCCCTAATAAAAGACAAAATATAATTAAAAAAATGTTATAACTATATACAGAGAGGGGGAATCATAGTGAGTTGGTTTTGGGCAGCCCATCAATGGTTTTGGGATGGATTAAGAGATTTTTTTAGAATGATTTTTTAATAAGGAATAGTTAATCTATTCCTTATTTTATGTTATACTATATCTATAGTTGGAGGATTTATGGAAATAAAAAGAAACGTTAGACGTAAGAATAGAAAGATTAAATTTAGTGAAAATCAATATGTAGAAAATGTTTATTTTCAAGAAGATAGAGCAGTTATCCCAGTAAGATTAGATAAAATATCTGATCTTTATATGGAACACGATTATAAACAAATGGAATTATCAGATTCAGTATGTAAATATATAGAAGAGATAGCTTATATGATTCCAATAAATACAGATATTGAGTTAGAAATACATTGCCCAAAAGTAGATATAGAAACTCAATTAAGAATGAAAAGAGCTATTAAAAATAACTATGGTATCGAAATTGATGACGTAGAGTATGATATGAATTCCCAAAATATTAGATCAATAGTACTTCTAATATTTGGAGTAATACTTTTAACAATAAATATCTTAGCTGATAAATATCTGAATCTTAATTCCATAGTATCAAATTTCTTATGTGTAGTATGGTGGGTAGCTATATGGGATACTATAGAAATACAAATGCTAGATAAATCTGAAAATAAATGGAAAAGACTAAATTACCAACAATTATACGACTCTAACATAACTTTTGTATTTGACTTAGAAGAAGAATAAGATTATCATCTGATAATCTTTTTTCTTTGCTAAAAAAACTTATATATTATATAATTGAATATAGAATAGAGGGATAATATGAGACTAAAAGAATTCTTAACATATATTGGAATATTTACAGTAATATATGTATTATTCTTTATTATATATGATGCTGTTTCACTAAAAATAATGGTTAAAAAGAAAAAGAAAGAAGCATATAAAAAAATAGATAATAATTCATTCCAAACATTTGCCTTATTCTATGGATTAAATGCTACAGTAGATAAAGAATTTATAAAGAAAGTCTATGATAAATATAAAATAGATTCTAGTATGAAAATATCAGAAGTAAGTCAATCTCTTAATATAAGTAATAATGAATTAGTAATAATATTATTATTTTTAGAGTACTTAGAATTATCACCAGAAAGAAATATATTTCTTCAAGCCGATACGACAACTCCTCTTACTTCAATAGATCAAACACTAGTAAATAAATATAAATATTTTATAAATGCTAAAATGGACTTTAATTCTATTAAAGAACAGATGGGAGTATCTACTAATAATGATTTATTTTATTTAGATAGTAGATTTATATTTCCAGGAGTTAGAATTATTAATTCAATAATATATTATGTAGGTGATATAAATGAAAAAAAGTAGAGTATTCGTATATTTTTTAATAGTAATAAGTGCATTTATGATTAATTTCTATTACAGACCTATACATACATCTAATATAAGTGCTAAATATAAAAAGTCAGATGCATATATTAATAATCTATATGAGAGTGATGAATTCTTCAAAAATAAAGTACTTGATAAAGAAGGTAAAGAATTATATGAAAAACTAATAGACATGAGTTTAAATGATGTAGAAAAAGCAGAATTATCATGTGATGAGTGTGATGGTAAAATGCATGATTCATATTTAGCTTTATATCTAGATCATCCAGAATTAATTAGTTACAGAGGTGCTAGATATAGAGTATATCCAACATATATAGAAATAATAAATGATCAAAATTTATCTAAGTTACAAACATATTTTGGTACAAGAAGAATTGAAAGAGAAATGGATATTATAAAAAAAGAAACAGCTAATATGAATGAAAAAGAAAAAATAATATATGTCTATAATTATGTAGCTTCCCATAATTATGATCATATATTTATGTATTCTAAATCTAATCAGTCTGCCTATAGTTTCTTTACAAAAGGTTCATCAGTATGTGCAGGATTTGCGAAAGCATCACAAATAATATTCCAAAATATAGGAGTAGATTCACTATTAGTATTAGATGATGACCATATGTGGAACTATGTTAAATATAAAGATAAATGGTATATATTTGATTCAACAGTAGGTACATCATATACAGATAAAACACATAATGGATTCTACGATGGATTAGGAGAAACTACAACAGGAGAAACAACAGGATACTTTGAAGATTTATATCCAGAAATAGAAAGTAAGAAATTAAGAGATATATTCAAATTATAAAACATTTGGCTATATTGATAATATTTGTTATTATAGATGTAGAGGTAATTTTATGAATAACAAATTTTTAGATTATTATAAAACTGAGTCACAAGAATTAAATAAATATATAAATGAATTTAATGAGAATTTAGTAAAAGAAGAAAATCCATTTATAAAAGAAAATTTAGAAGTATTTAAAAACTTAAATGCAGATGGAAAACTAGTAAGGGGTACACTAGTTAATTTAGGATATAAGATAGCGAAAGAAGATAGTAATTATTCATATCCTTTAGCAACTGCTTTTGAAATCTTTCAAACATCTATATTAATACATGACGATATTATAGATCATGATGATTTAAGAAGAGGTAAACAAACTATTCATTCATATAATGGTAAGAAGTACTATGAATTAACTCATTCAAATTTATCATATGATTTAGGTAATAGTATTGCGATATGTATGGGAGACTTAGGTTTCTATGAAGCTAATAAGATAATTGCGAATAATTATAGAAATGATAGTAAATTAGCAGATATTATTAATTATTTTTCTGATATTGTAGTAAATACAATTAGAGGAGAATTATTAGATGTAATTACTCCATTTATAGAAGAAAATAAATTAGAAAATAAAAGTTTAGAAGAAACAATATTTGAAGTATATAAATTAAAAACAGCTTATTATACAATAGTAGGTCCTTTATCTTTAGGATTATTATTAGGTGGAACATCAATCGATAATTTAAAAGATGTAGAAGACTTTGGTATTCCATTAGGGGTAGCTTTCCAACTACAAGATGATTTATTAGGTATATATGGAGAAAATATAGGTAAAGTAGTAGGTTCAGATATAAAAGAATTTAAAACTACATTATTATATTCAATAACTAAAGAAAATACAGAATTATATAATGAATTATTAAATTACTATGGTAAAGAAGTAAATATAGATAATGTAAATAGAGTAAGAGAAATATTTATAGAATCTAAAGCTAAAGAAAAAGTAGAGAATTTAATAGATGAAATGTATAAAAAATCCATTGATAAAATTAATAATATAGAATGGATAAAAGATGAAGATAAAGAAATATTAATAGGATTAGTAGAGTATTTAAAATCAAGAAAAAAATAGAAGATTTATTCTTCTATTTTTATTTACTATAAAAGCGTTATATGTTATAATATGAGACATTCAAGGGGGAGTAAAAGTATGGAAAGTCGCGAAGAACGATTAAAGAAATTAATGGAAGCTAAACAAAAGCTTCAACAAAGAAATGACTTACCTACAATAAGAAAAGAAGACTTAGGAATGTCAATTAAATCAAATGCTTTAAGTGAATTAAAACAAGAAGAAAAATCAGTAGAAAGTAGAATAGAAGAATTATCTAATTCTTTAGCTACATTAAGACACGCAAAAGAAGTAATAGTTGCCGGTAGCAAAAAGAAAACTGAAGTAATATTTATTATCGATAAGAGTGGATCTGTAGAAGGAACAGAAAGTCAAGTTTCAGCAGGTATTGCTAAAATAATAAGTAATGAAAAATCTAAAGGTAGAAATGAATTTATCACCACAGTATTATTTAATAATAAAGAAGATGTAATATGTGATAGAAAGCCAATAGATGAAGTAACTACATTCTACTATAAAGCTGATGGTGGTACTGCATTATATGATACTTTAATTAAACAAATAAAAAGAACTATGGCTAAACAAGCAAAAGATACATACAAGCCAGATAAAACAATAGTTGTAATTTCTACAGATGGATTAGATAATGTAAGTATTAATTCTGTAAGTGATAGTAGAAAACTAATAGAAGATAGAACAGCCGCTGGATGGGAATTTATTTTCTTAGGAACAAACTTTAATGTCTTAAAAGAAGCTGATAGATTAGGAATAAAATCAAGTAATGCCGTAGAATATGATATATTAAGACTACCTGATAATTTTAAAGCAATTGAAAGAGCTTTAGATGATGTATATGAGAAAGGTACTGTAACAGAAGACTGGTCTAAACCAATAACTGATAATAAGAGATTATCATCAGGAGAAAATAAACAATATAAAAAATTATTAGGTGAATAATGAAAAAAAATTATTACGAGATATTAGGAGTATCAAAAAACGCAACTCAAAAAGAAATAAGAGCTAAATATATTGAATTAGTAAAAAAATATCACCCCGATATTAATAGTTCAGAAGATTCAACAGAAATAGTTCAAGATATAAATGCTGCTTATGATGTATTGAGTAATGATAAAAAAAGACAAGAATATGATGCATCCCTTAATCAAACAAATACTTCTAATATCGAAGAAGAAAACGAAGAAGTAAAAGAAGAACCTTTCAATTATGAAGAAGAAATAAATAAATACACAGATAGAGAAAAGAAATATGCTAAAAAAATATCAGTAGAAAAGATAATTAAGGATGAACTACTAAAAGCAGAATCTATTATTAAAGCTAAATTAGAAGTTATAGAATTAGTTAGACAAGAAAACATGATAGAAGATTTCTATTTTGATAAGGTTGAAGAGTTCTGGGAAGTCTCAAATAATTATGTTGGTAGTCTAGAAAAATTAATAGAAACCGCAACAGATTATAATTTAGATCATTTAGTAGTAGAAATAAATGAAAAAATAAATTTAGTTAATAATAATCTAGATAATATGCCATTAACTATAATAGATGCTGTAAACTATTTAGAAAATAAAGAAAATAAAGAAAGAGTAGAAAGCAAAATAGTAAATGATATCAATTTAGTAAAAAATCAATTAAGCAGTAAAACAGTTTTTTATGATCAAATTATAGATGGTTATATAAATGAAAAGAATTATGATAGATATAGAGAATCTAGATAATATGAATTAAATAATATTATTAATAATATAAGTAATATTAAAAAATTAGCAGAATTATATAATTTAGATAAAAAATATCAATCTATAAGTAATATAGATGAATATATAAAGATTGCTAAAAAAAGAATTAAAAGACTACCAAAGACTTTTAAACAAGCTAAAAAGCAAGCTGGAAGATATCGTTACTATAACGAAATGGATAATCTATCATCAGAAGTAAATGAACTTATGAATAGATTAAGACAAATGAAAAGTAGAATGTCTAGTGGATTAGGTAATATTATTAAATTAAAAGAACTACAAGAAGTATCCGCAAAATATATAATCTTAGTAAACAAGTATAAAAAATTAAATAGTATTAAAGAAAAATTGCAGATTGAACAAAATATACCATTAGAGTGTATAATTAATATAAAAAACTTAGGACATGCCTATAATGAATTAGTAAACGATAGAGAAGAACATTTAAATGAATTCTTTGATGTCTTTACTGATAGTACTAAAAGAAGAACAGTAGGTGGACTACTATTACATGATAATGTTGTACTAACAGGTATCTGTATTGCGAATATCACAGCTGCAGCTATGAGTGTTATAAGTAATAATTATACAAATCTATCAATCCCAAGTAGTATAATACTTACAAGTGTAAATACTATTAGTCTTACGAATAAATATAAATTGTATAAAAATAACTACATCAAAGCAAATAAAATAATTAATAGTGATAATGATACTAAAGAAGAATATAAAGAGTACTGTTTAAGACGTAATATAAAAAATAAAAGCATCTAATGATGCTTTTTTAGTTCTTATAAAAATTATATACAACAGATAACTTAATAGTTACATAATAAAGTAATTTATCTATATCTTCTGGTTTAACATAAGTACTAATACCATAATCAATAATACTATCGATATTTACTGGTAAATCTATACCTCTTCCATTAGAATTAGTAATCTTTTTAATTAAGTCATCACATATAATATTAGCTTCTTCCATAACATTTTCATTAGCTTTAATTAATTCTTCATCAGTTACTTGATAATTATAATCAAAACTCTCTAATACAGTATTACATATAGATACATTAATTGTCTTATTATTAATATTCTTGATCTTTTCAAGATAACAATTAATAAACTCTTCTAAATCTTTATGAGTACTATTTTTAAATATTTCTTCCAAATTAAAATGATCTGTTAAAGCTGCATCAGTAATTAAATCTAATTCTTCAATTCCTTTTAAATTCATAAATAAAACCCTTTCTCTATAATGATTATAACACAAAAATTTAAGTCTTACTTACTACATAGTTAGTATGGTTCAAAATTATTCAAATTATTACAATAGTAGTAAGTTTGAAGGAAAGATGTAAGATGATCAAAGGTAAAGGAAAAGCTCGTAAAATTTTAGCTAATAATATAGTTTACTATAGATTAGAAAAAGGTTGGTCTCAAGAGGATTTTGCAGATGCCTTGGGAACAACTCCTACATATGTATCTAATCTAGAGAATGCTAAAAGAAATACAAGAATCGATTATATAGATCTAATAGCTGACACTTTAGGAGTAGCAGTAAATAAATTATTTGATGAAACTACTAAAGTAACTAATCATCGAATTCCTAGACGATAGAAGAGTAATCTTCTTTTTTTGTGCTACAATAATTATATCAGTATCACATTATAATGTCATTAATTTAAGTAAAAGTCGACAAATGCGCTACACAATTCAACTTTAAGTCGACTAATAATATAGTAGAGTATATACTATAGATTGGAGTGATTAATATGAAAATAACTTATGTAACAGGTAATAAGGCTAAAATAGATAGTGCTAGAATGTATTTAGAGCCATTAGGTATAGAAGTAGATAATATAAAAATGGAAATAGATGAAATACAAAGTGATACATGTGAAGATGTAGTAATTCACTCAGTAAAAGAAGCATATAAAAAAGTAAAACATCCAGTTTTAAAGAATGATTCTGGCCTATTTATAGAATCCTTAAATGGATTTCCCGGAGTATATACCCATTGTGTAGAAGATACAATTGGTGAAGATGGCATTTTAAAATTAATGGAAGATAAAACTAATAGAAATGCTAAGTTTATAGAAGTATATGCTTATATGGAAGATGAAGATAATATAAAGATATTTACTTCAGTTACTAAAGGAACTATATCTTATAATAAATCAGGTACCTATGGTTGGAGTTATGATTATATCTTTATACCAGAAGGTAAAGAAAAAACACTAGCTAATTATAAAGATTCTGAAAGATACAAATTATGGGATGATACTGGTCTTAAAGAACTTTCAAATTATTTAAAGGAGAATAAACATGATTGATTTAAAAGAAAAACAAAAAGAAGTTTATAATAATAAGGTTGAAAAAGGATTCTCATTAGATCCAAATTTTAATTTTAATCTATTATATGGAGAAGTAGGAGAAGCATTTGAAGCTTACTATAAGAAACATGATGATTTAGGTAGTGAATTTGCCGATATCGTAATATACGTAATGGGTCTATGTGAAACTTTAGGTATAGATTTAGAAGATGAATTAATAAAAAAGATTGATAAGAATAAAAATAGAAAATATAAGAAAGAAAATGGAGCATTTATAAAAGTAGAAGAATAATGTCTCACTAAAAACAATTGACTTTTAAACTATATATATGTTATTAAATATTAATATATAATAGGGGGAAAGTTATGGATAATAAGATTTATATCGCAACATTACTATATAAAAATATAGTAGATAAAACAGATAATAGTAGACATCTAATGTATAAAGTATTAGGTTCCATGATGGGTACAATAGAAGATAAAATATTCATAAATACACATGATAGAAAATATTCATCTATTGAATCAGATAAAACTAATATGAATGATAATATTAGATATACATACTATAATACTATTAGTTTAAAAGAAGCTAAGAAGAAGTATAATACAGATAATATAGAAGAAATAATAAAGCTATACAAAGAAGAGCATATTAAAGATACATATTACGTAATTGATATATATGATAAAGAACCTATCATAATAAGATATGATTCAACTAAATTTAAAAGAGTATATGATAGTGATATTGCGAAAATTATATAGTCTATTAATAATAAATATGATATAATATGTAGGTATTTTTGGGGTGATTATATGGAAAAATATAAAGAAGTAGAAAGAAGTATAATTAAGAGATTTAGAAAAGATATCTGGGCTAAATTTGTATGTGCTGTACAAGAATATAAATTAATAGAAGAAAATGACAATATAATGGTATGTATTAGTGGAGGAAAAGACTCTTTCCTTTTAGCTAAATGTATACAAGAAATACAAGCTCATGGAAAGTTTCCATTTAATGTTCACTATGTATGTATGGATCCTGGATATAATGAAAAGAATAGAAAACTAATAGAAGAAAACGCTAAGTTACTTAATATACCAATAGAAATATTTGAAAGTGATATATTTGATGTAGTAGTAAAACAGGAAAAAAGCCCTTGCTACTTATGTGCTAGAATGCGAAGAGGATGCCTATATAATCATGCCAAAGAATTAGGATGTAATAAGATAGCTTTAGGTCATCATATGGATGATGTAATAGAAACAACACTATTATCTATGTTTTATGGAGCTGAATTAAAAACAATGATGCCTAAACTACATAGTGAAAACTTTGATGGATTAGAATTAATAAGACCTTTATATATGGTAAGAGAAGAAGATGTTATATCATGGAAAAATTATAATGATCTAACATTTCTAAACTGTGCTTGTAAGTTTACTGAAGAAAACTATACAAAAGATGAAACTAATTCTAAAAGAATAGAAATAAAAAGATTAATAAAAGAACTAAGAAAAAACAATGATAGAGTAGACTATAATATATTTAAAGCACTTGATAATGTAAATCTAGATTGTGTTTTAGGTACTAAAGTTAATAGAGAATATAAAAGTTTCTTAGAAGATTATGATAAATAAAATTATTATAATCTTTTTTTGTCCCCAAATAAGAGACCAATATAATTTATATAAATGATATAACTATATTGTATTTATGAAGGGGGACTAATTATGAAAAAGAGGATAAGTCTATTACTACTAATAATAATAGTAGGATTTATAACTATAAAAAGTGTATATGCATCTAATATTATTAATATCACTTTAGATGGTACATATAATTATGATGAAGCAAATAAAGTAGTAGATATAGTAAATATAGAAAGAAAAAAAGCAGGATTAAATGAATTAAGTATTGATTATGAACTAACTAAAGTAGCTAATCTAAGAGCTAAAGAAATTTCAATATATTTTGCCCATAAAAGAAGTACTGGAAAGGACTTAAGTGAATTAAACATAATAGGTGAAAATATTGCAGCTGGTAGCACAACTGCTGAATCTGTTATGAATGATTGGATGAATTCATCAGGCCATAAAAGTAATATATTAAGTAATTATTATAATTCTATAGGAGTAGCTTCATTTAAAACATCAAATGGAGTAACTTATTGGGTACAAGTATTTAATAGTAATAAAAAACCAAATAATAAAAGATTAAATGGTATAAGAGAAATAAAAAATGAAGAAGTAGAAATAAACTTATCATTAATAAAAAATATTAAAGTATATGATCTACAATATAAGAAATTAAAAGTAGGGGAAGAATATACTATTAGTAAAGCATCTATTCAAAATATTGGTTGGGATAGAGCTTATACAGTAATAAATAATAGTAATTTTAAATATACAAGTAATAATACTTCAGTATTAACAGTAGATAATAAAGGTATTATTAAAGGTATATCTAATGGTAAAGCAATAGTTACAATTTCAATAGGTAATATAAGTACTAATTATGAAATACAAGTAGGAGAAGAAATAAAAGAAGTAGAAAAGCTTTCGTTTACAAATTCAGAATATTCTATGTATGTAGGCAGTACTTTACCATATAGTGTGACAGTATTACCAAATGATGCCGTTAATAAACTCTCATGGAGTAGTAGTGATACAAGTATCGCAACAGTAGATGATGGAGGCAATGTATCAGCTCTAAAAAGTGGAACTACTATTATAAGTGTAACTTCTAGTAATAATAAGAAAGCTACTTTTAAATTAAATGTAAAAGAAAAATCCACTTCAAATAAGAATACTAGTAATGAAAAAGAAGTAGTTGAAAAGAATGAAAAAGAAATAGTAATTGATAGAGTAAATATCAATTGTACTGATATAACTTTAAAAGTAGGAGAATCATTTACTCCTAGTATTGAAGTATTTCCAAAAAATACAACAGAATTTATTAATCCCTCATGGATAGGATTTGATTATAGAATAGCAGAAGTATCTAGTAATGGAACTATTACAGGTAAAAGTGCTGGTAGTGGTTATGTAAAAGTTGTAGTAGGAAAGAATAATATAGAAGGAATATGTAAGATAAATGTAGTAGCTCCAGCAGAAGTAGAAAGAATGGAATTTTCATTTATACCAGCTAGATTAAAATCAAATGAAGTAAGAAAAATGAATATAAATATATATCCAGAAAGTGCTAAGAATAATGCTAATTTAATATGGAGTAGTAGTGATGAGTCTATCGCAACAGTTAATCAAAGTGGTGTACTTTTTACTCATTCAACAGGAGAAGTTACTATTACAGTAACAGCTACAAACGGAGTAAATACTTCTACAAAAATAATAATAGAATAGTAAAATACGTTGAAATAACGTATTTTTATTATTGTACCGAGAAGGGAATTATATAACTTTCATATATTTTTCATTGATAAATAATACCTTTATCGGTATAATATATAACTTGAGGTGGTAATATGCTAATTAAAGAAGCAAGTGCTAAATGGAATATTAGTGAAAGACGTATTAGAAAATTAATAGAAGAAGGAAGAATAGAAGGAGCTACTAAGATTAGTAATATCTGGAATATTCCAGATGATTCTGCAAAACCAATTGATCGTCGTGTAAAAAGAGAAGAACAAATAATAACACAAATAGATGATAAATATTTTAAAGAAGTAGATAGTAAACTAATAGAATTATTTAAAAGTAGAAATATTAATCCAAATACTATGAATAATTTAAAAGAAATAATTGACTTAGAATTAATATATAATTCTAATGGTTTAAAAGGAAATACTTTATCATTACAAGAGACTCAAATAGTATTAAACGGTACTACAGTAGGTGGTAAAACAATAAACGAGCATTTGGAAACAATTAATCATAGAAAAGCAATATCATTTATGGATAAACTAGTAGTAGAAAAGAATCCTATAACTGAATCACACATTAAAGAATTAAATCATTTAATGCTAGAAGGAATTGATGAAACATCAGGAATTTATAGAACTGATGATGCATCAAAAGTACCAGAAGAAATGGAAAAAATGATATACAATTACGTTGATTTAGAGAAATATCATCCAATCATAAAAGCAGCATACTTACATAGTGAAATTACAAGAATAAAACCATTTAAAGACGGAAACGAAAGATGTGCTAGACTACTTATGAATTTATCACTTATGAATAGTGGGTTTGCACCTATAGTAATCAAGAAAGAAAATAAGTTCGATTACTACCGTGCAGTAGTTAAAGCAACAAACAATAATTATGAAGATTTTATTAAATTAATAGTAAAAGAAGAGAGCTCAATGCTAGATAGATATTTAAAAATCGTAAAATAATTGTTGCATTTGCATAGTATTATGTGCTAGATTAAAAACTGTAGAAAGAGATGATTTGCGTGGTAAGCGATGGACAAAGAAGAGAAATACTAGAAAAACTATCAGCAATTCTACATGCTATGAAGACTTGTTCAAGCATAAAAGAAGTAGAAGAAGCTACTGGGATTCCATCATCAACAATCCAAAGATATTTGAATAGAGAAGATTATTATCATGATCTTGTAGGTATTGGATTACTAAAACCAGAAAACGTACCTAAAGCTATTCAGTACACTAAGGATTGGCTACAAACATCTAAACAAGCTGGTCTTAGAAGAGGTGGCAAAACATCTCAAGAAAGACATGGCTATCAAAAGACTAAAGATGGCAAATTTAATGGTCCTTCAAGATAATTCTCAATCTATATAATTTTTAAAATGGAGGTGATACTATGAAGAACAAATTGAAATTACTTCTATTTATTCTAATAGTTCCATTTATGTGTATAAACGTAAATGCACAAGAAATTACACAAGAGGAATACATGAATATATTTGCAAATAATGTACCAACTCAAGTTACACTTGATGAGACATTTGCATATTATTTAAGCAATCCTTCTGACAGAGAAACACAAATGCAACAAGAGGCAAACAGTATACTAACTAACATGAATGCTTACATGACAGCAAATGATTTAGAGTATACTTTTGATAGTGTAGAAATTTCTTATTCAAGTGATAATCCTGATTATACAAGATTCGTATGTACACTAAAAGTTGATGGGACTACAGTAAGATTGATCTATGGAGATGTTTACTATAAAGATCATGAGAATTATAGTGAAGAAGATAATGCACTTGTAAACACATTATTCAATGATACAACAGTAGCATATTCTTACGATATCTCATCTGATGAAAGAGACATATTATATAGTCAAAATCTATTACTTGCACGTAATCCATTCTATACAGAAATAGATGAGTTATTAGCAGGAACTGGAGTAACTTATATCGCAAGTAATTTATCATATAATCACTATGATGCTGTATCAGCTGGTGTTTATGGAACAATCTATGTTTTCAAAAACGATGTATACTATAAAACTGTATATATCTCTAAACTATGGACTGTTTTAATTGATGTACCAAATGATGTAGAAAAAACAATAGATGATTATACTGATTATGCTGAAGATGTTGTAAAACATGTTATGATTCTTCCACCAGAATCACAAATAGATTTAGAACAAGCATTGCCTGGATATGGATATCCATCTTATCGTTATGAAATAATTGAAGATAATATGTATTGTGGAGTAGTTCCTATAGTAAATGGAGATAAAGTATTATTAGCAGATTATTTCCAAGTAGATAAGACTACTGCAGATGAATTAGTATATGCAAGAACTATAACATCTACTGATAATACAGAAAACTATGCAAATATGGTTTCATATTTAGCAGAAAATGGTTATTCAACAATATTAAATTCATATTATGTAACAGGAAATAATACAAGAAAAGCATATTTCTATTTTGATAATGCCTTAAACGGAAAAGCAATAAGAATATTAGAAATTAAAAATAACGAATATCAATCAATAGATGCAACAATTGAAAATGGATTAGTAACAGCAGATATCTACATGAATCAAGAAGTAATAATAGCATTAAAAGACGAAGAGCAACAAACAGAACAAACACCAACAGTAACTTTTAATGATATAGAAAATAAAATATCAGGATATTATTCATCATCATATTCTGAAAATGAAATAAATAATATAAAAAATGAAATAGAAAATACAATAAGACAAGAAATCAAAGATGCAGGAATTAACTTTGAAGAAGAAGGATATACTGTATCAGTAGAAAACAATAATGGTTGGGTTGTAAAAATTACAAACAACAAAAATCAAACTCATACTGTAAATATTTATATAACACCAAAAACAGTAGTAGAGCAAACAACAAATGATCAAGTACAAAATAATAATACTCAAAGAACTCAAACTGTAAGAAGAACCACTGTAGTAAATAGAGTAAATAATACATCAAATGAAGAAAAAGAAACACAAGAAGAAACAAATAACGTAGAAGAAACACAAAAAGTAGAAAAAGAAGAAAAAACCAAAGAAATAGAACCAATTAAAGAAAAAGATACAACTAAAGAAGTAAAAGAAGATACTAAGCCAACAAAAGAGGTAAATACTTTACCAATTAAAATAATTATAGGATCAGTTATCTTACTAATTGTAGGTGGCGTAGTAATATATTTAAGAAGTCGTTATTATTAAACGGCTTTTTTTATTAATCTAAATAATGTATAATTTATATATATTTGGAGGAAGTATGGAAATTAAAGAATATATAAGTAAAGAAGATATCGAAAACAAAATCAATGAATTAGCTGAAGTAATAAGTAATGATTATGAGGGAAAAGATATAGAAGCAATCTGCGTCTTAAAAGGAGCAGCTATATTTACAGTAGAACTCGCAATGCGCATAAAGCCTAATGTAAGACTAAACTTTATAGAAGTATCTAGTTATGAAGGAACTAAAAGTACAGGTCATATTAAGATTAATAAGGATATTACTTCATCAATTGAAGGAAAAGATGTTTTAATAATAGAAGATATTATTGATACAGGAAGAACATTAAGTTATTTAAGAGAGTACTTATTAAGTAAGAATCCTAAATCATTAAAGATTTGTACACTAGTAGATAAACATGAAAAAAGAATAATTGATGTTCCGATAGATTATAATGGTTTTACCATAGAAGATAAGTTTATTGTAGGTCATGGTTTTGATTTAGATGGAGACTATAGAAATTTACCATACATAGGATATATAGAAGAAAGCAGCAAAAGTACCGATGTTGGTACAATAAAAGGTGATACAAATGGAAACAAAAGATATATTAAAAGACTTAGTAAAGATTAATACAATTCAAGATAAATATAATAAAGAATTTATAGATTATATAGAAAACTATTTAATACAATTAGGATTTAAAACAGAAAGTAAAACAAAGAATCTAGTAATGAGTTATGGCGCAAATTATGGATTAGGTTTCTTAGGTCACTCAGATACAGTAGAGTATATAGATGGTTGGAAAACTAATCCACATGACTTAGTAGAAAAAGATGGGATACTATATGGATTAGGATCCAGTGATATGAAAGGCGGAATAGCAGCTTTCTTAAAAGCTATAAAAGAAACTGATTTAAATAATTTAAAAAGAGGAATAAAGGTCTATATAACTTATGATGAAGAAATAGGTTTTAAAGGAATTAAAGAAGTAGTAGATAATGAAGTAGCATATCCAGAATATATGATATTTGGAGAACCTACAAACAATATAGAATGTACTGCATGTAAAGGACTACTATCATTTAAATTATATACAACAGGTATTAAAGTACATTCATCTCGTACAGATAGAGGTAAGAGTGCTAATACTTCTATGATTAAATTATTAAATGAATTAGAAGACTACTATAATAAAGAAATTAAAGTAAAAGAAACAAATATCTATGAAGTACCTTATACTACTATGAATATAGGATTATTAAATGGAGGTAGTGCCATAAACTCTGTAGCTGCATCGTGCTATTCTTATGTAGATTTCAGATTATCTTTTAAAGAACATAGAGATATGCTAATTAAAAAAGTAGAAGAATTATGTTCTAAATATGATGGAAGATATGAAATAGATGATAATATCCTACCATTTGATAATAATGTAGAATTTATTAAAGAAAAGAATAGTGCTAGTTTCATGACAGAAGCATCATTCATAGAACAAACAAAGAGAATTATATTAGGAGTAGGTCCAGTAACTGCTCATGAAATAGATGAACATATAGAAATATCTAGTCTAGAAAAATTAGTAGATCAATATAAAGAAATAATTACCAAAACTTGTAATTAGTATTAGTATTTTTCTATTATTATGATATAATTAATAATAGAGTAGGAGTTGGCTAAAGTGAAGATAAAATATAATATTAAGAACAGTAACAGTTTTAGAGTATTTAATGATTCAATGGGTATTGCTCTAAATAGAGAAAATATAATAAGAGGTAAAAAAGTAAAATACTTAAGTTACCTTACAGTATCAATATTAGAGTTATTAATCGCAATTTTATTCTTAGGATTAATGTTACTACTAAATAGTAGTTATCCATGTACATTTTCATTTATCCTAATAATAGTTGCTACATTACTATTTATATATATGATGATTAATATCTTATATCCTTTTCTATTCGCAACATGTTTTGTATTAAGAGAAGAAAATGAACTAGAGATAAATGATAAAGGAGTGTCATTCTACTTTGATGATGATTCTTGTTATACATTAGGATGGACACATATAAGAGCTTTAGCAGTAGGCAAATACTCAATTAATTTCTTAACAGATGATTCTTACTATTTCTACTTAGATAAAAAATATCAAGCAGATGTAATAAAAGCAATTAAAGAATACAATAGTTCACTATTAATAATAAAATAAAGCGTTTCTCCAGAAACGTTTTTTGTTGTAGAAATTAGTATTAATCAAGAAAATTCTTGCTTTTTATCGTCATAACCCTTGAATTTAAATGATGATTCGTTTATACTTTCATAGTGGGTATAAAAAGAACTGATACTTAAAAAAACAAAAAAATAGAGACAACAGGTAACTTGAGTAAGTTCTTTTTTTTCACTTAAATTCTTTTAAGTATATATTAAAGTGTCAATACAAAGTGGGGGAATCAGAAAATGAGAAAATTGGCAGATTTTATAGTCGACAAAAGATATATCATTTTAATATTGTTTATTATTCTAACTGGCTTTTGTATGTATTTAAATACAAAAGTTAATATAAACTATGATATTACAGAATATCTACCTAAAAGTAGTGAAACTAGAATAGGTATGGATATAATGAATAATCAATTTGAAGAAGAAAAATCATCAAATTTATTAGTAATGTTCCATAATATTTCAGGTCATGAGGAGGAAATATTAAATGAACTAAGTAGAATAAAAGGAGTAAATAGTGTAGAGTATGATAATACTAAAGACTATAACAAAGATGGCTATACTTTATACAATTTAAATGTCAAAGACTATTCAAAGAGTAAAACTTCAAAATATGTCTATGATACAGTATTAGAAAAATATCAAAATCAAAAAGTAAAACTATCAGGTAGTATAAATGATGAATATAAACCAGTAGTAGAAACATGGATTATTATTACATCTATTTGTAGTGCAATGATAATTTTAATAATTATGTGTGATTCCTATGTAGAACCATTCCTATTCTTATTTACAATCGGTTTAGCAGTATTTATAAATAAAGGAACAAATATCATGTTTAGTAGTGTATCTAATATTACAGATTCTATTTGTGCAGTACTACAAATGGCTTTATCAATGGATTACTCAATAATGTTAATGAATAGATATACACAAGAAAAAAATAATACTAGAGATAATAAAGAAGCTATGAAAAATGCTCTTCATAATTCGTTCGCATCAATTTCATCATCTTCAGTTACTACCATAGTAGGATTAATTGCTTTAGTATTTATGTCATTTACTATCGGAAAAGATTTAGGATACGTGTTAGCGAAAGGTGTACTATTAAGTTTAGTATGTATTTTCGCTGTTTTACCATGCCTAATTTTAATGTTTGATAATTTAATAACTAAAACAAAGAAAAAACACTTAAATATAAGATTAGATAAATTAGGAAGATTTGTTCATGATTATAGATATGGAGCTTTAGCTTTAATAGTATTACTATTTATAGTAAGTTTTTCACTAAAAGGTAATTTAAAAATACTATATACAGATACAGAAGATGATGCAGTAGCAGGCGTATTTAAAGAGTCAAATCAAATGGCTATCATCTATAACAATAAAGATGAAGATAAAATGGCTGAAATATGTAGAAAAATAAATACTGAAAAAGTAGATCAAGTATTATGTTATGGTAATACTATTAATGAAAAATTAACTTATAAAGGATTAACAGCTAAACTAGAAGATTTAAATGTAGAAACAGATGTAGAAGACTACTTATTAAAACTAGTTTATTATAATTATTATGCTAAAAATAAAACTAATGAAATGACCTCATTAGAATTAATAAACTTCATAGAAAATAATATCTATAACAATAAAGATTTAAGTAAACACGTTGATTATGATACAAGATTAAATATAAATAAATTAAAATACTTCGCAATACCATCTGAAGTAGGTAAAGAAAGATCATCAAATGAACTTGCAGATATATTAGGTATTGATAAAGAAAGTATAGATAATCTATTACTTGTATATCATTCAAATAAAACAACTACTACAATGTCTATAAATGAATTTGTAAATTATGTATATAGTGACGTAGTTAATAATAAATTATTTACCCCATATATCACTAATGATATGTTAGAGAGTCTAAATACATTAAATAAAATGATAGATATAAATAATATATATACAAAATATGATAGTAATACTATGGCTTCTATATTTGGACTAGATAATGATAGTATGTCTAAATTATATTTATATTACTATAGTATATATGGAGTAGATACAACTCTAACAATAAATGAATTAACTACTTTTATCTTAAATGATGTAGTAACTAATCCAGAATATAGTTCTATGTTTGATGAAGAAACAATAAATAATATTAATTTATTAAATACTTATAGTGATACATCTATTACTAATAAAGAAATGAATAGTACTGAATTAAGTAATCTATTAGGAATAGAAGAAGATAAAGTAAAATTACTTCAAATACTAGTAAATATAGATAAAGGAAGTAATAGTACATATACATTAAAAGATATGGAAAACATCTCTAAAGATTCAATAAATGATTTAATACAAAAAATTAAAGATAATCCTGAATTAATTAGTAATATAACTGAAGAAGATATTAATAATGTCTTAGAAATAATAGATAATTATAGTACAGATAATAATATAGATTTAAATAAATTATCAGATGATTTAATAGAATATTTAGGTATAGATAAGAATAACACTTATACAGTACAAGAAATAATAGATATAATAAATGTTAAACTACAAGAAGAATATAATAATAAAGCTGATATTATCGCAACATTAGTAACTTATTATAATAATGATATCCCTTTAACTAGTAATGATTTATCTAGTATTTTAGGTATGGATAAAAAATATGTAGATGCCGTATATACATTAATGGATTATGAAATAGTAGGTCTAACAACATCTCCTAAAGATACAATTAACTACATAGTAAATAATCAAGATAATACCCTAATAAGTACATATTTAGATGAAGAATCTTTAAATAAAATAAATAAAGTAAATACTATTATTAATAACTCAGATAATAGTATAGATTATAATACCTTAAGTAATTTAATAGGATTTGATACAGATACAATTAAAAAATTATATAGTCTTCATGATTCATATAATAATACATTATTATTAGACAAAAAGACTTTAATAACATTCATTTTAAACCATCAATATGATAAAGAATTATCCAGTATAAATGCCGATACTATTAATAAACTTAATACATTAAATAATGTATTAGATGGCATAATTAATAATAGAGTATATAACTATAATGAAATGTCTAATCTATTAGGAATAGATAATAAAAACATGCGTCTATTATATTCAAACTACGATATAAAAAGAGGAATAAATGTAAGCGTATCCCTAAAACAATTAACTGATTTTATCTTAACAGATATAGTTACAGATAGTAGGTTTAATAGTAGTTTTGATTGGGATAAAACAACTAAAGTACAAGCAATTAATACATTTATGAATAATACAATAAATAATAATAAATATACATCTACTAGTTTGTATAACTCTCTATCCCCAATAAGTGATACAAAACTAGATTATAATATGTTTGATCTTGTATATTTATATTATGGTAGTGTATATGATTATAATGATAGATATAAACTTACAATAGAAGAATTTATTAATTACTTAAATAACGATATATTAAAAGATGATAGATTTACAGATTTTATAGATAAAAATAGAAGAAAAGAAATAATAGATAGTAAAAAAGAAATAGATAAATCAAAAAAATTATTAGTAGGAAAAGATTATTCTAGAATAGTAATAAATACTAAGTATGGTATGGAAGATGATGATACTATGGGATTTATTAAAGATATAAAGAAAGATTTAAAAACTACTAAAAATGATAATTATATAATAGGTGATTCTCCTATGGCCTATGGATTAAATCAAACATTTGGTAACGAGTTTAATTTTATTTCTATTCTAACTATGATATTTATATTTACTGTAGTCGCAGTAACATTTAAATCAGGAGTAATACCATTAATATTAACTTTAATAATACAATGTGCAGTATATATAACTATGGGTATATTAAGTATATTTGGAGGTAGTGTTTATTTTATAGCTCTATTAATAGTACAAAGTATACTTATGGGTGCAACTATAGATTATGCAATAGTATATACTTCTTATTACATAGAATATAGAGGTACATATAATAAAAAGGGAGCTCTAATAAAAGCTTACAATCAATCAATTCATACAATCTTAACATCAGCATCAGTACTAACAATAGTCACATTTATAGTAGGTTTCTTTGCGACTGCAATAGCTGCTAAAATATGTATGACTATATCTCAAGGAACATTATGTTCTACAATTTTAGTATTATTTATACTTCCAGGAGTACTAGCTTCATTTGATAAATTTATCGTAAAGAAAGACTAAATCTATGATAGAATAATATTGTAGAGGAGGATTAATATGACACCACATATAGAAGCAAAAAAAGAAGAAATCGCAAGTATCGTAATTATGCCTGGAGATCCATTAAGATGTAAGATGATTGCTGAAAAATATCTGAAAGATTATAAATTAGTTAATCAAGTACGTAATCAACTTGCATACACTGGTACTTATAAAGGAAAAAGAGTAACAGTGTTCTCATCAGGTATGGGTAATCCTAGTATGGGAATATATTCACATGAACTATTTAGTGTATATGGAGTAGAAGAAATTATTAGAGTAGGTTCTTGTGGAGCATTTTCAGAAGACTTAGGATTATATGAAGTAGTACTAGTAGAAAATAGTTATTCTCATTCTAATTACTATCAAGAATTAGATGATAAGAATGATAGATTACTAGAAAGTAATAAAGAATTAAATCAAATAATAAAAGATACAGCTAACAAATTAAATATAGAATTAAATATAGGTAATGTTTACTGTACAGATGTTTTCTACAATCATGTAGATATACCATATTTAAGAGATAACTTTAACTGTATCGCAACAGAAATGGAAACATTTGCTTTATTTAGTAATGCAAAGAAGTTAGGTAAGAAAGCATCAGCACTTTTAACAGTATCAGATAACTTAATTACTCATGAAGAAACATCTTCAGAAGAAAGACAAAATTCATTTAATCAAATGATTGAATTAGCTTTAGAATCAATAAAATAAGTAAAATAATGTATAAATCGTTGACTTATCAACGATTTTTTTCTTATATTTTAATTAGACATGCTATAGCGGGGAGAGATTGATATGGATGAAAGCAATGTTGGAGAAAGAAGTATAGCCTCACTTTTACACAAAGAAACATTAATGGATGGAATAAGCCTATACAGTTATGTTAATAGTATAATAGGTTATTATGATCAAAATACTAAAATTTTTGTTGATGAACAGGGAAATATATATAATTCTATTGATTCAGAAAATGGAGTAAATGGGGTAGTTCAATTTTATTGTGGTAATGCAACAAAAATAGATGAGGCCTATAATAAATATTTAGATAAGAAAGATGAAAAAGATGAAGCAAATTTAAAAATAAAATATAATAGTGAAGAAATGAATCACTTTTATTTATCACTAGTTAATGAAGACAATATTTTAGTAAATATAAAATATGATATAAATGAGGAATATGAAAAATATTATAAAAATTCACATTCAAATAGAAATAAAAAAGAATTAAATAGTGATGTAGTTTCTTCAACAGATTTTGAAGAAATAGAAGAATTAATAAAGTCAAGAAAATATACGAAAAAAGAATTGATGGAATTAAGAAAAGAACTACTAACAGAAAAAGAAGATGTAAAAAAAATATTAAGATTAACTGATAAAGTACTTAAAGAAAGGTACAAAAAACCTGTAGATACAAAAAATAAGTATTTTTATGATGATGGAGTTTTAAATATTACAAAAACATTAAAAGATATAAAGAAAACAATAGTAGCCCAAGATGAACCAATAAGAAAAGTGTTAGCTGAAATATGTAGATTTGATATGAATGATAAAAAAAGATACGGAATAATATTATCAGGTTCTTATGGTGTAGGTAAGAAAGAATTATTAAAATTGTTGAGTAAAGATTTGCAAAGGCCACTAATGATTATAGATTCAACGCAAATTAATCCAGAAGGTTATGAAGGAATGAAAATAGAAAATTATATTGCTGAACTATATAATAATTGTGGTGGAGATTTAAAAAAAGTACAGAAAGCTATAATATATTTTGATAAGTTAGATAAAAAAATATCTACTGATATTGAGTTGTTCAGTAATCCAGAAATATTAAAAGCTATTACTAAATTTACAGAAAGTACCTCATATAAAGCAATGACATCAGCAGAAGAAGAATTTAATATAAAAACAAATAAGATGATAGTAGTAGTAGGAGGGGAGTTCCAAGAACTATATACAGGTAGAGGTATAATGGGATTCCATATGAATGATGCTAGTAAAAAAGATTATCCTAATACAAGTGATTTAATGGAAAAATCTCAAATGACTAAAGATTTTTTAGATGCATTTCCTATCTATATAAGAATGAATGATTTGACTGAAAAAGATTACATAGATAGTTTAAAAAAGTCAAAAAAATCACCAATAAATACAGAGAAAAGATTATTTAAAAGGATGAATTGTAAAATTGACTTTACTGAAGATGCATATGAGTTAATATCAAAAAAAGCTTATGTATTAAAACAAGGACATAATGGATTAAGAACAGTAGTTAAAAACTCAACATCAAAAGCATTTGAAGACGTTAATAATAAACGTAATAAATTTGAAACAATAACTATAACTGCTGATACAGTTGATGATAATTCTAAATATACATATGTAATTAGAAAGAATACAAGAAATACAAAAAAAGGAGCTAAATAAGCTCCTTTTATTTATGTAATTTATACATTTTTTTCTTTTCTTTTAAAGTCTTTTTATCCACAATAGCTCTTAATTTTAATTTATCATAATCTACAAATAGAATAGATGAATTAAAAGTATCTTGCATTTTATCAAATAAATCTTCAGTTATTTCAATATTATTATCTCTCATATAAGTAAGTACTTTATTTTTAGCACCTAAGAAAACATCTTTTAAATAATCCATAGCTTCTTCTCTAGTAGCTAAAACATTATCATATCTAAAATTCACAATCATATGACATAAATTACCATAAAATTCAGAATCTTTCTCAACTAATACTTCTCCAAAATGAAATTTAATATTACTATCAACTAAGTTTTTAAAATTCTTATCTCTTAGTTCTAATTTAGAGATATACATATTTTTAATATCTCCACTTATTATTTTAGGCATACATATCCCTCCTAAACAACGCTTATTATAGCAAAACGCCAATTAAAAGTAAATTATTTTAAGAAAAACTATTGAATTCAATAGTTTTATTTGATATAATCAATTTGCGTTTTGAAAAAGAAGACGTAATAAAAATAATATGGCGAAGTAGCTCAGCTGGCTAGAGCGTTCGGTTCATACCCGAAAGGTCGGGGGTTCGATCCCCTCTTTCGCCACCAATAAGATAATAACTAGATAGAAATATCTAGTTTTTTTGTGCTTTCTCTTATATAATGTTTTTAGTAGAAAATTGGAGGTTAGGATGAAAGATATAATTAAGAAAACTAATGAGTGTTTATCATGTATTAAGAAGCCTTGTACTAATGGATGTCCACTTAATAATGATATACCAGAATTTATAAAACTAGTTAAAGAGGAAAAAGTGGAGGAAGCATACAAAGTATTATCAAATACAACTGTTCTTCCATCTATCTGTGGAAGAATATGTCCTAAAGAAAGACAATGTCAGGGCAGTTGTGTAAAGAAAATAAAAGGGCAACCAGTAGAAATAGGTAATATAGAGTCATATATTGGAGATTATTCAATCAAAAATAATTTAAAACTACCATCTAAAAAATTAAATAAATATAAAGTAGCTGTAATAGGTAGTGGGCCTGCTTCTCTTACTTGTGCTGCATTCTTAAGAAGAGAAGGGTATAATGTCACAATATATGAAAAATATGATTACTTAGGTGGTCTATTAGTTCATGGTATCCCAGATTTTAGATTAGATAAAAAAATAGTAAAAGAATCTATAGAAAAAATATTAGATACAGGAATAAATGTAGAATACAATATGGAATTAGGTAACAATCTCTTACTAGAAGACATAGAGAAGGAATATGACGCCATATTTATAGGAATAGGATCAAATATATCAAGAAAGATGAATATCGAAGGAGAAGGCTTAAATGGTGTCTATGGAGGCAATGAACTATTAGAAAAAGAAATAAAATTAGATTATAAAGATAAAACAGTAATAGTATCAGGTGGTGGGAATGTCGCAATAGATGTTGCCAGAGTAGTAAAAAGACAAAATGCTAAAAAAGTAATAATAGTCTATAGAAGAAGTAAAGAAGAAATGCCAGCTGATGAAACTGAATTAAATGAAGCTTTAAAAGACGGAGTAGAAATACTATATCAAACTAATATTTTAAAGATAAACGGAACAGATAAAGTAGAAAATATAGAAGTAATAAAAACAGAATTAGTAAAAAAAGAAAATGAAACTAGACTAACTCCAGTTAATATAGAAGGAACTAATTATAATATTAACTGTGATTACGTTATGATGGCCGTAGGTTCAATTGCGGATAAAAATATTACTACTAAATTAAATATAGAATTAGATAAAAATAATAAAATAATAGTAAACCATAAATATCAAACATCTAATAAGAAAATATTTGCCGGTGGAGATATTGCGAATGTAGAAGCAACAGTTGCTTATGCAGCACGTAGTGGTAGAGATGCTGCTATATCTATAATGGAGTATTTAAATGAAAGATGATATAAGGAAAGAATATTTAATTAAAAGAAGTAATATTAAGGATAGAAATAATAAAGATAATAATATATATAATAAAATAATTAATTTAAAAATATATAAAGAATCTAAAGTAATCGCTCTATATAATAGTATGTCTACAGAAGTAGATACTAAAAAATTAATAGAGTATTCTCTAAATAAACAAAAAATAGTATTATTACCCAAAGTAATTAATAATAAAATGATTTTTGTAAGAATAAATAATAATACTAAATATATCAAAAGTAATTTTGGAGTAGAAGAACCAATAAATGTAAAAGCATATAATTCTAAAATAGATTTAATGTTAGTACCTTTAGTAGTATTTGATGAAACATGTAATAGAATAGGTTATGGTAAAGGATACTATGATAGATATCTTAATAATAAGAATATAAATACAATAGGTATCGCATATGAAGAACAAAAATATAGTATTATTCCGCAAGAGGAACATGATATAAAACTAGACCAAATAATTACAGATAAGAAAGTATATTATAAAAAATAATTCATATATTATACTGGTGAATATATGGATACTAATACAATAAAAAATATAGATTTATATTATTTAAATACAATTATAGATGAATTAGAAATATTAAATATAAATGGTGAATAAATTAAAAATAATAAAATAATAATTTTGCATGTTTTTGGCTCTTTGAATATTGGTGGAGCTGAAACATTAGTAATGAATTTGTACAGAAAAATAGACAAGAATAATATT